>JBMCBT010000006.1:0-42832 GCA_048623215.1 Halothermotrichaceae bacterium | reverse complement strand
TCTATCAGCTAAAGAAGAAAAAATACTGGCTATGGCCGGTGATATTGTTCAGGGCCCTGGTAATATATTCGGCATGTTGAACAATGCTGACCTGGAGTTTCCTACAATTGAAGATAAAAATGGAGAAGAGATAAGAGTAACACACGGACGCTTTATTGACTTTATGCAGAGTAAAGATAGACAGGTAAGAAAAGATGCTTTTAGTGCACTTTATAGTAAGTATGACGAATTTGATAATACTTTTGCTACTACTTTAAATACAGCAGTTAAAGGTCATATCTTCAATGCAAAGGCAAGAAACTATAATTCTGCTTTAGCAGCAGCTTTGGATGAAGACAATGTATCTACAGATGTATACAATAATCTAATTAAGACTGTCAAAGAAAATATCGAGCCGATGTATAAATATGTTAACCTGCGTAAAAAAGTACTGGGAGTTGACGAGCTCCATATCTATGATATTTATACACCACTAGTACAGGAAGTTGAAATGGAGATTCCCTTTACAGAGGCCAAAGAAATCGTTGCTGAAGGTGTCAAACCTCTGGGAGATGAATATATAAATATTTTACAAAAAGGATATGATTCAGGATGGATAGATGTTTTTGAGAATAAAGGAAAACGCTCAGGTGCATATTCATCTGGCTGTTATGGAGTACATCCTTATGTATTGTTAAACTATACAGATACACTAAATAATGTATTTACCCTGGCACATGAAATGGGTCATGCACTTCATACTTATTATTCAAATGAAAATCAGCCTTTTGTTTATGCAAATTATAAAATATTTGTGGCAGAAGTAGCATCAACTCTAAATGAGACTTTACTTATCCATTATTTATTGGAAAAAACAGATGATGAAGATAAACAAAAATATTTAATTAATCATTATTTAGAACAATTTAGAGGAACAGTATACAGACAGACCATGTTTGCTGAATTTGAAAAAATAATACATGAAAAAGCTGAAGAAGGTATTCCACTAACTTCTCAGTTCTTAAAAGAAACATATCACAGGTTAAATGAAGAATACTATGGTCCGGATATAATAATTGATGAACAGATAGATCTGGAATGGGCAAGGATTCCTCATTTTTATTATAATTTTTATGTATATAAATATGCTACTGGTTTTTCTGCAGCAACAGCTCTGGCCAGTAAAATAATTGAGAATGGTCAGACAGCAGTGGATAGTTATCTCAATTTCCTGAAAAGTGGTAATTCTGATTATCCTATAAATCTGCTGAAAACTGCTGGAGTGGATATGTCCTCACCAGACCCAATTGAAACTGCTATAGGTACCTTTAGGGAATTTGTAGATAAGTTTGAACAATTAAGCTAAAAAATTCTATTATCTTATAAGCTAAGAAAGAAAGTCAATTATCTTATCGGCACATTCCTTTTTTTCAGGGCCATTATTGATAACATGAGGTGAATTATTAAATATTACCAGTTCTTTACTGCTGGAGTTTATCTTTTCCTTTATTTTATAGGAAGCTTTTATTGGAACAGTATTATCTTCTGTAGAGGCTATTATTAGACTATCACAGTTAATGTTTTTTAGTTTTCGTCGGGTAAGCATCATTAACTTGTGTAATTCTGCTACCTGTGCTGTATAATGATACTGCCAGTAATTTTCCCAGTGATTTTTTTCCGCTTCAGTTTCCAGGTCTTCAGATGGCTCATTACTTACTTTTATTTTTGGAATAATATATTTTACAATATGGGTAAAAGGTACAGCCGGACTTAAAGCATATAAAGCAGCAGATATTGTTATTAATTTGTCTATTTCAAATTTGGCTGCCGTCAGAAGGGCCAGCAGTCCTCCCATAGACAGACCGGCAATATATATATTGTTAAAATGGCTAATATTAAGATAACTATCATAGGCTTTACGAAGCCAGTCTCGACTGTTACTCTGTCTAAAATCACTGCTATTTGTACCATGTCCCGGTAATCTTGGGATATACACTGAATAATTTGTTTGCTTATAAATTCTTTCCCCAAGGTAGTACATATGACCTGGAACGCCTGTAAAACCGTGAAATAATAAAACAATATCTTTATCAGAACCTTTATAGTATTTTTCTTTTGAAAATGGATTATTAACAGTATTAGCTGATATTTTCAAATCTTTCATAACAAAATAACCTCCTTAATTAATTATTTCTATATTTTATTAATATATTCCTTCAAAGATGAAAGGTAAAAATGAAAGGGGTTTTATGATGGATAAATCATTAAACAAACGAATAGATGAGTTCAAGGAAGAGATAATTAGAGTAGCCCAGGAATTAATAAGAGTAAAAAGTATAGAAGATAAACCAGAAGAAGGAATGCCTTTTGGTAGAGGGGTAAACGAGGCACTGGAAACAGCTCTTGAGGCGGGAAATATCCTTGGATTTAAGACAAAGAATGTTGATGGATATGCTGGACATATAGAAATAGGTGATGGTGAAGAGATAATGGGTATATTATGCCATCTGGATGTAGTACCTGAAGGCACGAGCTGGGATCATGCACCTTATGGAGCAGAGATTTATAATAATAAGATATACGGTAGAGGTAGTATAGATAATAAAGGCCCTATTGCAGCAGCTCTATATGCAATGAAAGCTGTTATAGATTGTGGATTCAAATTAAATAAGAGGGTCAGGTTAATACTGGGAACAGATGAAGAGAGCGGTTGGGAAGGTTTAGAGTATTATTTAGAAAAAGAAAAAACACCTGATTTTGCTTTTAGTCCTGATGCAGAATTTCCGGTAATTCATGCTGAAAAAGGAATAGTTACATTTAAACTATCAGCTAATTTTAATGATAGAAAAAATGTAATTGAATATATAAAAGGTGGAAATGCACCTAATATGGTTCCAGATTATTGTGAAGTATTATTAAGTAAAGATAATTTCGAAATAATTGAAAAAGAATTTCATGAATTTATTAAAGATACAGGCTATAGTATGGAAAAACATGCTGTAGAAAATGGAGTTGTAATCAGGTCACAGGGTAAATCCGCTCACGGTAGTCTGCCTGGTGATGGTCACAATGCAATCTCTCAGTTGATGGTCTTTCTGAATAAATTAAATATTATTAATGGTGATGTCAAAGAATTTATATCATTTTATGATGAAAAAATCGGCATGGATTATCATGGTGAAAAAATAGGATGTGCCTTAGAAGATGATATTTCGGGTAAATTAACTTTTAATGTTGGTATGATAGATGTTACTCAAGACAGCGGAGAATTTGTGGTCAATATCAGGTATCCTATCAAATATACAAAAGATGATGTTATCAGTAAAATTAAAGAGGAAATGAAAAAATCTGATATACATTTTGAACTGGAAGTAGATGAGCATTACATGGAACCTCTTTATGTTGATAAGAAGGATAAATTGGTTCAAAATTTAATGAAAGTATATCGGGATCTTACTGGTGACAAAAGTGAACCAATTGCAATTGGCGGCGGTACTTATGCCAGAGCTGTGGAAAAAGCAGTTGCTTTTGGCCCTCTATTTCCCGGTCAGGAAGAGCTGGCACATCAAAGAAATGAATATATTGGAATCAAAGAGCTAATTTTAAATGCAAAGATATACGCAAATGCTATTATTGAATTAGCAGCTGAATAAAAGAAACGAGAAGATTTTTACAGGGTGAAAATAGAGCCCCCGACTGCAGGTTAAGCAGAAGGGGGGTTTTTATAGTCTTTAAGCTGTTTATTACATCTGGTCTGGTGCATCAATACCCAGTAATTTTAATCCGATATTTAATACAGATTTTACAGATTTGACCAGCATTAATCTTGCATTTTTCACTTCAATCTCATCTACCAGAACTGGATATTCATGATAGAATTTATTAAAAGACTGTGCAATATTAATTATCTGTCTGGTAATAAATGATGGTTCATTTCTTTTCATAGCCTTGATAACTACCCCAGGGAATTCATAGATAAGTTTAATTAGCTTAAAAGGTATTTCCTCGGTTAGATATGAATAATCGTCAATTTTGTCTATATCTATATCTGCTTTCTGTAGAACACTATTGGCACGAGCATGTGTATATTGCACATAGGGGCCGGTTTCTCCCTCAAACGATAGTGTTTCATCCCAGGAAAATAGATAATCTTTTATCCGGCTGTGAGATAGTTCCTGAAAGATTACAGCTCCCACACCTACCTGTTTAGCAACTTTAGCTTTATTATTCAGATCAGGGTTTTTATCAGCAATTATTTTTTTTATTTTGCTGACAGCTTTAGTTAAAACATCTTCCAGAAATACAACTCTCCCTTTTCTGGTTGACATGGTTCCTTCCTCAAGGCTGACCATACCAAAGGGTACATGGATACAGTCTTTTGCCCAGTCATACCCCATTAATTCCAGTATTTTAAACCACTGCTGGAAATGCAAATTCTGCTGTGAACCAACTACATATATATTTTTATAAAAATTATATTTTTCTTTACGATAAATAGCAGCAGCAATATCTCTAGTTATATATAGTGTAGAGCCATCACTTTTTTGGATAAGAGCAGGAGTCATATCATATTCTTCTAAGTCTACAATTTGTGCTCCTTCTGATTCCTTTAACAGTTCTTTTTCTTCTAATTTATCGATAACTGCTGGCATTTTGTCTGAATAAAAACTTTCACCGGCAAAAGAGTCAAAATTTATATTAAGCAGGTCATAGACACGGTTAAATTCCTGTAGACTAACCTCTTTAAACCATTTCCACAACTTATAAGCTTCTTCATCACCATTTTCCAGCTTTTTAAACCACTGTCTTGCTTTATCTTCCAGTTCGGGATTTTCTTCAGCTTTTTTATGAAATTTAACATATAATTTTAATAATTCTGGGATAGGATCAGCTGCCACTGTTTCTCTATCCCCCCAGGCTTTAAAAGCAACAATTAGTTTTCCAAATTGTGTACCATAATCACCAAGATGATTGATAGCTATAGTATTAAATCCTAAAAATTGATATATATTTCTTAAAGCATGTCCAATTACAGTAGTTCTAATATGTCCAATATGAAAAGGTTTGGCTATATTGGGAGAAGAAAACTCAACAATAACATTTTTACCTTCACCCATATCTGATGAACCAAACTGACTGTCTTTTTTAGAAACTTCTTCAAGAACAGTCCGGGCCATTGCTTTCTTATTAACAAAAAAATTAACATAAGGTCCGATATCTTTTATTTTCTCAAAATATTCATTTTCCCCTATTTCTTCTACAATATCTTCAGCTATCAAATTAGGCGCTTTTTTAAAAACCTGTGCAAATTTAAAACAGGGTAGAGCAAAATCACCCATATTATCTTCTGGTGGTATTTCAATTAATTGATAAATATCATCTCTATTGAATGAATCATCAATGTTGGTAATTACTTCTGCTACTTCTTCTTTAAAATCAATCATAAAACTTCCTCCCTTATTTTTTAATTAAAAAAACTCTCACCTCTATAATAGAGACGAGAGTTTAATAGACCCGTGTTGCCACTCTTGTTGGCATTAAAATACCCACTTAAGACCATAACGCCGGCTGACGATTATTCCTACTAATTTCAGAATAATATCTCATGGGAGCGTTCAAAAATATCATGTATCGGACTTTCACCATCTCCGATTCGCTTTAGACAGAGGATATAATCTACTATTCCCAGTCAAAGATTTTAAATGTATTTAATGTTTATATAAATATACCATATTAATGAAAAGAAATCAATAAAAATTGTGTGAAACGAATAGTGACCAAAAACAAGCTATTATCAGGAAAAATTAGTGACTTAATATCGAGATATTTTTTACTCAAGTAATATTACAATTTAGTTCCAGGTATTATGCTGTCACTGACAGGTATGTCAATTAACAGTGGTTTATCTGGATTGACATTTTCACTTAAAACATTCTTAAGATTTTCTATATTCTCCACTGTGACACCACTAATACCACATGCTTCTGCCAGTTTGACGTAATCAGGATTGGTTAGACTGACTTCTTCCACTTTTAAGTCTTCAGTAATCATCCTATTTTTTTCCATGGCCAGACTGCCGTTATTTAAAACAATGATTTTTACTGGTAATTGATAGCGAGCTGCAGTTAGTATTTCACCTAAAACCATATTCAGGCCTCCGTCTCCAGTAATACAGGTTACAGGTGACTGGTTAAAATTTATTTTAGCTGTAAGTGAAGCCGGTAGAGCAAATCCCATTGTTCTCCAGCTTCCGGATATAAGGATATCTTTACATTTGTTACCAAAATATTTGCCGAAATAGATTACATTATCACCAGAATCAAGGCAAATAATTTCGTTTTCCTGGGTCATTTCACTTATAATTGTTATTACTGCTGCCGGATTTAAGGGCCAGTCAGATTTTCCTGATACAGTATTTATTTCATCCAACCATTTATTTTTAATTTCATTGAAATGGGACTGCCATTGACTATCATCTTTTGTATTTACTTTATTTAAAATAGTTGATAAAGCCGACTGCAGGTCAGAATAGATACCTAGATCAACCGGGTGATCTGCAGCTATATTATTTTTAGTAACATCAAACTGTATTATTTGAGGAGCCCGGGGAGTATAATCTATCGGCCACCAGGTAGCAGCAAGTATGATAATTAAATCTGCTTCTCCCAGTATTTGTGAACTATAATTATTACCACTATGCCCCAGTCCTCCCAGTGCTAAAGGATGTCCAAAATCGATTAAACCAGCTGCCGGTAGAGTATTAACCAAAGGTGCTTTTATTTTATCGGCAAATGCTATTAGTTCTGTAATAGAGTTTTTAGCTCCGCGGCCATATAGTATTACAGGTTTATGACAGTTATTGATTCTTTCGGCTGCCTGATCAAGCAGAGATTCTGCTGGCATTGGTTTGATTTTCAAATGTGCTGGAAATTGGCGTGGAACAGCAGAACTTTCTTTATCCCAGATATCCATTGGAATTACCAGATGACTGACACCACCAGTACTAATGGCTTTTGTCAAAGCTTTATATAAGATATCAATAGTACTTTCTGGGTTAAGCAGGATAGTGGAATAGACTGTAAGTGGATTTGTTAATTCAAGCTGGTTAACAAATTGTTTATAATTTGTCCCAATATTATAGCCTTCTACCTGACCACTTATTAAAAGTAGAGGGGTTTTATCACTATACGAATCTGCAATTCCATTTATTATATTAGCTGTTCCCGGACCGCTGTGTGCCAGGCAGACTGAAATATTGTCGGTAAGCTTTGATTCAGCAGAAGCCATCAGCCCGGCTGTGCTTTCATGTCGGGTTGTATATAATTTAATTGGTGAGTCTTTAAGAGCTGACATAAAGCTTAAGATAGTATCACCGGGATAACCATATATTTTGTTTACATTAAAATTGACTAACTGCTTAATAATTAGTTTCTTAACTTTTTCAGCCATATATTTTCCTCCAGTTGATAGTATTATATATTGATTATTTTAATATAATATAAAAAAAATATACATATTAATCCTGGAGACAAACTTTACAGTAAGACTAAAACGAAATATAATTAAATAGATAAATGTTTAATATATTGATCACATTATGTTATAATTTAGCATGAATAGGTGATAAAAAGTTGGTTATATAAATATTAAATCATAACTTAGAGGTGATAAAATATGAATGATGTTAACTCTGCAATTAAACTGCTTGATTTTATAAATCAAAGTCCTACAGCTTTTCATGCAGTTAAAAATGCCGGAAAAATTCTTAAAAATAATGGTTTTATTGAACTAAAAACTGCTGATGACTGGGATTTAAAAAAAGGTAAAAAATATTATGTTGCCAGAAACAATTCAGCATTAATTGCTTTTCGTGTTGGTAGTGGTAATCTTGATAGAGATGGTTTTCGCCTGATTGGTGCTCATGTAGATTCCCCCGGGTTTCGAATCAAACCTAATTCAGAAATGGTAGAATCCAATACATATTTGAAACTAAATACTGAAGTATATGGTGGACCTATTTTAAACACCTGGTTTGACCGCCCTTTATCTTTAGCCGGAAAAGTTGTTCTTAAATCTTCAAATACCTTTAAACCAGAAATAACAACTGTAAAAATAAATAGGCCCATCCTGGTTATTCCCAATCTAGCCATACACCTGAACCGTGATGTCAATAAAGGAATAGAGTTGAATAAACAGGTGGATTTATTACCATTACTTGCTATGGTTAATGAAAAATTTGAAAAGGATAACTATCTTTTGAAAATAATTGCTGGTGAACTTGGGCTTGAACCGGATGATATAATTGATTTTGATCTATTTTTATATGAATATGAGCCCGGTAAAATAGTGGGATTAAATGATGAGTTTATATCTGCTTCAAGATTGGATGATCTGGCTATGGTTCATGCCGGGTTAACTGCCATTACTGACAGAGTTAAAAACAAATGCACAAATCTGTTGGTTTTATTTGATAATGAAGAAGTAGGTAGTAGAACTAAACAGGGTGCAGCTTCACCGATGCTGAGAAATATAATGGAAAGAATTGTTATAAATTTGGGTGGTGAAAGTGAGGATTTCTTCAAAGTCTTAAGCAATTCCTTTATTATATCAGCTGATATGGCTCATGCAGTACACCCTAATCATACTGAAAAACATGATCCTACCAATCGGCCTTATTTAAATAAAGGACCTGTAATTAAAATAAGTGCACAGCAGCATTATACTTCAGATAGTGAGACAATATCAGTCTATAAACAGCTCTGTAATAGGGTTGACATACCATATCAGGAATTTGTTAATCGTTCTGACCAAAAAGGCGGCTCGACTATTGGTCCAATTATATCATCACAACTGGATATCAGAACAATTGATATCGGCAACCCACTTTTAGCCATGCATTCTATACGTGAACTTGCTGGTATTAAAGACCACTATCATATTATAAAATCATTTAAAGAGTATTTCAGGTTATAAATCAAGGAAATTGTATTGTTTCAGATGAACTTATTAAAATTGTTTTGACAAATCCTCTTTCACCTTTATTATCTGACATACATAATTTAATAAAAAGGTGAAAGGGGGAATTATAATGCCCAGTTCATTGGAATTAGCTAATAGAATTTATACTGCAGAGAGAAGGCTTCAGTCATTATATGGTCAACTGGAAAGTGAACTGGATAGTCCCAGATATATACGGGCTGTGCAGAATTTACGGACACTGCAGTCACGACAAATAAGTATCTTAAATAGCCTTATCGATGAATTGGAAGAAGAGCAGCCACCGCCTCCTGTAGAACGTAATTATGCACAACATATATTACAGGTAGGAGAGACTTTACGAATTCTGGCACTGGAATATGATACTACTGTTTCAGCAATAAGAAGATTAAATCCTGGTTTACCAGAGAATCCACAGCCGGGACAGGTGATATATTTACCGATAGAGATACCGGAACCAACGGCAAACTCTATTAGATATGTTGTTAAACCCGGAGATTCATTATTTCAAATAGCCAGAAGATTCAATACTGAAATAGAAACACTGGTTAGACTCAATAATATTGCTGACCCGGATGTAATCTTTCCAGGAAGAGTATTGGTTGTACCCAATCCATATTAGCAAATAATAAGTTATTAAATTTTATCGACCCTGGTTCATCCCGGGGTTTTTTGTTCTGGATAGTATATATGTTATAATTGTGTTGGTGATGTAAATGAGAATACTGGTTGATGCAGATGCCTGTCCTGTACTTAAACAGATAGAAGAAGTTGGAAAAAAATATCAGGTAAAAGTAATCGCATTTTCTGATGTTTACCACAATATAAAGCTGGATTATGGAGAGATAAGAACTATTGATAAAGGTGCAGAAGCTGTTGATATGGCTATTGTTAACACTTGTCAAAAAGGGGATATTGTAGTAACACAGGATTATGGTCTTGCTTCACTGGTTATGGGCAAACAGGTATCTGCTGTAAACAATAAAGGAAAAATATATAATGAGAAAAATATAGATTATTTGTTAATGAGAAGACATATACATAAGAAGATTCGCAGAGGTGGGGGCCGACATAAAAATCCTAAAAAAAGAAAAAAAGCTGATGACCAGAAGTTTAAAAAGGTCTTAATTAAATTAGTTAAGGAAGGTTAAACTTTAATTAGAATGTCAACTTTGCTCAAAACTATAAATTTTATATAATAGAAAGCAGCTCTTGTTAGACGAACAAATGTATGGTAAAATATAGATATACTAATGAGAGGTGATTGTTATGGTTATCAGAGATAGAGGAAATATAAAATGGTCATCACTTATGCTGACAGAACATCGAGATAAGTTAAAAGAAATAATGAAAAATGATTCTGATATTGAAAAACCTGTCCTGGATAAACAGCAGCTGGAAATGATGAATAATATTTTAAGAAAAGCTGTTGCAGAAGATAAAAGTGTCTCAGTTTTCTATTATGACAGCAAAAGCATCTGTAAATACCAGGGGAAAATTATGGAGATAGATAAAATAAATAAAGAATTAAAATTAGTTACTAAAAGTGATACAAAAAAACATTTGAATATAAAAAATATAGTCAACTTAACAATTAGCTAAAAATATTAATAAATCAATAACTTTTGCAGGGATTTATCTATTCATCTTTAATAAATATATTATGATACGGAATTTCATAATTAATTAGTTAGCTTAAGAAAGCTTTAAATAAGCTTTATCTAAACAATAATTACAGTAAGATAAAATATAATAATCGGAGAAATAATTAATTAGAATAGCCAAAGAAAGGATATATAAATGCAGACTATATGCGGGTATCAACAACAGATAGAAAAATTAAAACAATATTTTAAAAAAGGAGAAAAAGATAAACAGCAGTTTAAAACCGGTGTTGAAATAGAACATTTTATTCTGGAAAAAGATACTCTGGAAGCTGTTTCATATTTTGGACCATATGGTATAGAGATGTTCTTACAGGAACTGACTTTAAAAGGGTATCAACCTGTCCGGGAAAATGAACATATTATTGGTTTAAATGCTGATGATGTCAGTATTACTCTTGAGCCGGGCGGCCAGTTTGAATTAAGTATTGTTCCAGAAAAATCCTTGGCATCTATTGAGAAAAAATATTTAAAACATATTAATAATATAAACAAAACATTAAAAAAATATGATAAAGTACTATTTGCAGCAGGATATCAGCCGGTAAGCAGTATTAATACAATACCGCTTTTGCCCAAACAGAGATATAAATATATGTATGAATATTTTAAAAAGAGAGGAACTTATGCACATAATATGATGAAAGGAACTGCCTCCATTCAGGTAAATGTGGATTATAGTAGTGAAATAGATTTTATAAAAAAGATGAAAGTTGCTTCATATCTATCACCGGTTATATATAATGTATTTGATAATGCACCATTTTTTGAAGGGGAAGAATTTTATGAGCAAAATGTAAGGTCTTTAATCTGGAATAATTGTGATACAGATAGATGTGGATTAATTGATGGTGTTTTTTCAGAAGACTTTAGTTACGATAATTATGCAGATTTTGTCCTGAGCACACCTGCTATTTTTCTGGATAATAGGAATACACTAAAATATACTGGTGAGACAAAGATTAAAGATATGTTTGATCCACTGGATATTACAGAAAAAGAAGTTGAGCATTTTGTATCAATGGTATTTCCTGATATTAGGTTAAAAAAATATATTGAAATTCGTATGGGAGATTCACTTCCATATCCATATTCTATGTCATATACAGCATTATGGAAAGGTCTTTTATATGATGAGGACAATTTAAATAGTCTTTATAATCGAAGCCGGAATTATAGCAAAAAAGAAATTTTAAAAATAAGGGCTGATGGTTTAAATGGCCGCTATAAAAATAAAGATATTTTTGAAATTTTTTCAGAGTTGATAGACATGGCCAGAAATGGTTTAGATAAAGAAGAAAAGAAGTATCTTAATTATTTAGAGGACTTTATAAAAAAAGATATGTCGCCTAAATTTATGATATTGAAAAAACTAGAGAATATTGAGAAAAGAAAGGTTCTGGTTGAAAATATAATAGCACCTGAGAAATATAATAAAGATTAGTATAATAGGTGATAAAAGTATAATGCTGATAGTATAATAAAAGATAGTGATGAGATAGAATAATAAAATAATAGATGTTATAGTTCAATAGAAGTGATGGAGGTTACAATTATGACCAGTATAAATAAGTATCAGGAAAAGTTTTTAAAACCTATTAAAAAGAGCCCGGATAAGTATTATAAAGATTATCTGATGGCAAAGAAAAAAGTGGACAACTCATCTGCTATTTATAAAGGTGAAGTAGTGGACTTTCTTTACCAGGCATTATTTTTTAATAAAAAGGAATATAAAAAGTTAAAGGGATATAATCAGACTCTATCAAAAATACTTGATAAAGTTATAGAGGAATATAAAGAAAAACCATCTTTCAGAAAATATTTTAATTTTCCCAAATTAATGGAAGAATTGATACTAATTGATCCCGGTTATAATCAAAACTTTCCCATTGCCCGTTTTGATATATTTTATAAACAAAACGGCAGCAGTAAATTTTGTGAACTAAATGCTGACGGCTCTTCAGCCATGAATGAAGTAAGAGTATTGCAGAAGGTTATGGAGGAGACAAAAGCTTTTAAAAAGTTTACGGTTAATAAAGAGACAGCAGGTTTTGAATTGTTTTACAGCTGGATAGATGAAATAATAAATAATTATAATCAGTTTACCGGAGGTGAAGAAGATAAGCCTAATATAGCAATTGTTGATTTTGAAGGTGAAGGTACAATTTATGAGTTTAAAGAATTTAAAAAAAGATTTATCGAAAAAGGATATAAGACAATTATCTGTGATCCTCGCAATTTAGAGTATAATGACGGTAGTTTATATCATAATCAGTTTAGGGTTGATCTTATTTACAGGAGAGCTACAACTGCGCGTTTGGTTGAAGAAGCGGACAGTATTCAGGATTTTCTGGAGGCTTATAAAAATAAAGATGTATGTGTTGTAGGAGGCCTGCTTTCTGAGCTTATCCATAATAAAATCATATTTGCAGTACTACATAATGAAAAAGCAGTCTCATTTTTAAATAATGATGAAAAACAGTTTATAAAAGAGCATATTCCCTTTACGAAGATAATTGACTTTGATAATATGGAAATGGTTCAGGAAATAATGGATAATAAAAATAAGTATATTTTGAAACCATTTGATAAATATGCCGGATATGGGGTTCATGTTGGACGGGACTATAATCATTTAGCCTGGGTAACTATTTTAAAAGAAATAACCGGACAGGATTATATAGTACAGGAATTTATCGATGTTCCCCAGCTGAAAATGGCTGGAATAGAAAAAGGAACTATTTCAATCCAGGATTATGGTTTTTTACTGGGAATGTTTTTATATAATCAGCAGACAAAAGGACTATATACACGAGTTGGCAGGGAGAACATAATAGGTTCAATTGTCGAAAGCTTTACTGTACCTAATTTTATTATTACTGAGGAGTGTTAGTTATGAATAATAAAAAAATTAGGAGACATATATATCTGGACGGCAAAGTACAGGGTGTTGGTTTTCGCCACTTTGTTTTAACAAATGCTGTTAGAAATTCAGTTACCGGCTGGGTTAAAAATCTGTATGATGGTAGGGTAGAAGCCGTATTTGAAGGTGAAAAAAGCAATGTAAAAAAACTACTTGAACTTGCTGAAAAGGGGCCGCGCTGGGCAAGTGTTGAAAGTACAAACATTGACAAAGAAGAGTATAGAGGAGAGTTTAAAAAATTCAGGGTAAAATATTAACCCTGAATTATTATTTGTTTTTGACTACTGAATAGGCAATAATGGGAATTACTAAAATTAAAAATGTTAAAACATAAGCAGTACTGCTAATATAAATTGTCTGTTGAAAGGTTATTATAAAAGTAACTGTTCCCAGTAATAGTATAGCAAAAGAGAGGATAGTTCTCAGTTGTCTTTCCTTGATAAACTTAATAATATTTACCGATACCGGGATAGAACATATACCACCAATCAATAAAGATAGACCCAGTTTCCAGTCAAGCACTGTATTATTGATTAAAGCAAATGTAATAAATCCAATTAGACAGGTTAAACCTTCTGCAAAAGAGGTAATCCCAACTGCACTTTTGGAATTTAAGCCGGAAAGCATCTGACCTCCAGTTAAGACAGGTCCATAGCCGCCGCCGCTGATACCTTTATTAAATGAGGCTATGACACCCAGTGTAGATATTTTATACCAGGAGAATTTATAATTTTTATTTACAGTAAATAAAGTTATAAGTCCTATTCCAATTAATAGAAAAGATATATATCCTTTAATAAAAGTCTTTGATACTGCTAATGCTATATTAGCAGCAGTTATTGTACTGATAATACTGCAGGCGGCCAGAATCATACCTGTTTTTAATTCTCTTGAACCTGGTGTTAAATTGACATTACCTATTTTGTGGTGCATTAAAGCAGATATAGTTCCAGTTATAAATTCTGATAATAATATCAGGGGAACAATTTCCAGTGGCTGGTAGCCAATTAATAATAGCATGGGAGTTAAAATAGTACCATAACCCATACCCAGTGAAGAATCACAGGATTCACAAATAAAGGCCAATATACAGATGAATATGTATATTAACATGGTATTCCTCCTTACTAATATATATTAATTAACAAAAATATATTGCCATACCCTATAATATATCTAATAATAAAGGGCTTTGTGATAAAATAGTATATAAATTAAAAGCCAATATAAACTATGATTAAATATAAGTCAATTAAATAGAGGTGTTTATTTTGAAGAATAAAGAAATAGAACTAATTGCAACTACTACCTTTGGACTTGAAGGCCCGGTTAAAGATGAAGTTAAAAAGCTTGGTTATGAGATTACCAGGGTACAGAACGGACGGGTTTATTTTAAAGCAGATTACAGTGGAATTGCACGCTCCAATCTATGGCTGCGCTGTGCAGAAAGAGTACTTATACATATGGGCAATTTTGTAGCAGTGGATTTTGATGATTTATATGAAAAAACAAAAGCACTGCCCTGGTCTGACTGGATTCCGGAAACTGGTGAGTTCCCGGTTCAGGGTGTTTCGGTAAAGTCAAAACTTCATAGTGTACCTACCTGTCAGTCAATTGTAAAAAAAGCTGTTGTAGATAATCTAAAGAAAGAATATAAGACAGACTGGTTTAACGAAAATGGTTCTTTGTACCAGATAAAGGTTGCCATACATAAAGATAGAGTAACCCTTACTATAGATACTAGTGGAGATGGTCTACATAAAAGAGGTTACCGTCAGTTATCAACAGATGCACCTTTACAGGAAACACTGGCTGCAGCCATGATAAAGTTAAGCAAATGGAATAAGGATAGAATACTTATTGACCCTTTCTGTGGTTCAGGAACTATTCCCATTGAAGCAGCAATGATGGCCAGAAATATACCTCCTGGTTATTCCCGTACATTTGCCTCAGAAATGTGGCCCAATATACCTGATAAAGCCTGGCAGGAAGCAAGAGAAGAAGCCAATGATTTGATAAAAAATGAGTTAGAGCCGCGTTTGATTATGGGCTTGGACATAGATAAGAATGTGACAGGAATTGCCCGTTATCACGCCAGACAAATCGGCCTGGAAGATATTATACATTTTCAGACAAAACCTTTTCAGGAGTTTGAAACCAGTCGTAAATATGGTTATGTAATAACAAATCCTCCTTATGGGGAAAGGTTGGGTGAAAGGGAAAAGGTTGAAAAGTTGTATAGAAAAATGGGTGAAAAATTGTTAGCTATGGATACATGGTCTTATTATATTCTTACTTCACATTCCTATTTTGAGAAATTGCTTGGAAAAAAAGCCAGTAAACGCCGTAAGTTATATAATGGTGGTATTGAGTGTCAATATTATCAATATTATGGACCTTGGCCGCCCAGAAGTTAAACTTCGTTTTAAATGAACCCTTGAAAATAAATTATGAAATAAATCGTATCATAAAAGCTTATATCAAATAATAAACAAATTGGCATAATTAAAAAAAGGTGGATTAATAACATATGAAAAAATACCTAACATATATTGCTGGAATTACTTTTTCCAGTATCTTTGGGTTTTCATTTTTATTTACCAAAGAAGCACTTGAGATATTAAAACCCTTTCACTTACTGGGTTTTAGATTTGGAGCAGCTGCTCTGGCTCTCACATTATTATTATTATTAAAAATAATTAAATTAGATTATAGTAATAAGAAACTGGCTTTACTGTTTTTGCTGGCACTTATACAACCTGGTTTATATTTTATTTTTGAAACTCTGGGAATTAATCTAACTACCTCATCTGAAGCAGGTATGATGATTGCCATTATCCCGATAGTTGTCACGATAATGGCCAGTATATTTTTAGGTGAAAAACCGGGGTTAAAACAGCTAATATTTGTAATAATATCAGTTACTGGAGTCTTTTTTATAATTCTTATGCGTGGTAATAGTGATCTTGGAAAAAACTTTCTTGGTATAATCTATCTGCTTGGTGCAGTAGTAATGGCAGGTATTTATAATATATTGTCCAGAAAACTTTCACTAAAATTTAAACCGGTGGAAATTACTTTTATCATGATGTGGTCTGGTGCAGTTTTTTTTAATTTGATAGCTGTCTTAAAATATAATAACAGCCTTTACAGCTATTTTCAGCCTTTAGCAAATATAGAAGTTGTGACAGCAGTTATGTATCTGGGTATACTTTCATCTGTTCTGGCATTCTTTCTGATGAATTATACTTTATCTAAAATAGAAGCAGCCCGTTCTGCTGTTTTTGCTAATCTAACAACAATAATATCTATACTAGCCGGTGTATTAATCAGAGGAGAAAATTTTTACTGGTATCAGATTGTCGGAGGTTTATTAATAATTATCGGAGTCTGGGGAACAAATTATTATGGTAAGGCAGAGAAAAAAGTCGAGGAAATACCTGCTTAAGGGTATATCTTCGACTTTTTACTATTAATAAAGAGAGGAAGTTAAATAGATTTTGATTAAATATTATATATATCAGCAAATCAGGTTATCAAAATTTCCTTTTTTCTTTCCTGAGTTTTAGTGACAATCTCTTTACTATACATCATTTTATAATATTCATTAAGCATTCTTACTGCTGAAAACTGCCGCTGGGACATTTCGATACTTGCTCTCATCATTCTAATCCAGCGGTTTCTATCATTATAATAAATCGGTATAACTTTTTCTCTTAGTATTTTGTATAATGCTTTTAAGTCTTTTTCATCTTCACCAAGTTTTTCTTTCATACTGGAAAATAGTTCATCTATTATCCAGCCGTGAACATTATGTTCTACACCTTCAGCTACCCAGCCGTCAAGAACACTCAGATTTAAAACACCATTCATAGCTGCCTTCATACCTGAAGTACCACTTGCTTCCATCGGGCGTTTGGGATTGTTAAGCCAGACATCACAACCCTGAATAAGGTGTCTACATATTTCCATATCATAGTTTTCCAGAAAGACAACACTATCTTTATATTTCTGATCCATTTCTACCAATTTGGCTACAATATCTTTGCCGTAATTATCATTTGGGTGAGCTTTACCGGAAAAGACTAGCTGAATCTTACCTGATCTTAACAGATCATTTATTTTATCCGTGTTTCTAAAGATTAGCTCACTTCTTTTATATGGTGCAGCCCTGCGGGCAAACCCAATGATAATACTATTGGGATCCATATATGAATCTGTGTTTTTGGCTATATAATTAACAAGACGCTGTTTGGCATTATGATGGGCTTCCCAGATATCTTTATTATTTTCATAGGCATCCCTGATTTCTGCACTTTGCCATGTATTTCTGTGAACTCCATTGGTGATAGATATTATCTGTGCAGCATTGTCCAGGTGTTCCCACATTTTTTTGGCAGTCTCTCCATGTAACTTAGATACTCCATTGGCAATTGACGACATATGTAGACAGGCGGCTGTCATATTAAAGGGATTACCACCTATCTGTATCAACTGTTCCATTGTCAGTCCATTATTAGCACCTATTTCCATTAATAGATAGGGATCATGTGCTTCATTACCTGCAGGGACAGGAGTGTGAGTGGTAAAAACAATTTCTTCTCTAACCTGGTTAAGGGCCTCCTCAAAACTCATATTATAGTATTCCATTTTTTCTCGTAATAGTTCAAAACCAGCAAAAGAAGCATGTCCTTCATTAAAATGATATTTATCAATTTCTATATTTAAAGCACGTAAAGCCCTGATACCACCAATTCCTAAAACTATTTCCTGTGCAATTCGATTATAGTCATCACCTGAATATAACTTATCTGTTATCCAGCCAAATTGACTTCCAGGTCTACCGGTATCCAGTAAATAAAGTGGTTTATTTCCTAACTGGTCTACTACATATATTTTACATTCTACACTATCATGTCCAACCTGTACAAAAACCGATTTGCCGGTATCTTTTATCGAATCAAATTCATGGGTAGGAAAGGTATCATAGGGGTATCCATCTTCATTTATAAATTGTTGTGTATAATCCTGCCACCAGAGCATTCCTATACCAACTATAGGGGCATTAATATCATTGGCAGCTTTCAGATAATCGCCGGCCAGTATACCCAGTCCTCCTGCATATAAAGGTAATTTTTGATCCAGTCCAAATTCCATACAAAAATATGCTACTTTTTCATTTTTATTCTGCATTTTGCCCTCCTTTTACAGTATATCTACATTGATAGTTTAATTAATTTTATATATTTTTATACTTCTTTATTAAAATATAGTAATATTCTAGACATAATAAAAAATAATGTTATAATTATTATAAGATAAAAATTGAAAAAGCAGTTATAGAAAGGGGAAATTTTATAATGGAAAAAAGAATTCTAGTAAATGGTGCCTGTGGACGAATGGGACAGGAAGTAGTAAAAACCGTTGTTAATGATACAAAAGATTTACTTGTAGGTGCCTGTGATCATGTAAATATTGGTGAAGATATCAAAAACCTATTATCTCTGGATGGTGAAGAAGTTATTGTTCAAAAAGATCTGCAGCAGGCAATAGATGCAAGTGAACCTGATGTTATTATTGATTTTACAACACCAAGGATAGTAATGGATAATATTAAAACTGGTTTGAAAAATGGTATACATATGATAGTAGGGACAACAGGTATTACAGATGTTGACCTGAAAAATATTGATAAGCTGGCAGAAGAAAACAATGTTAATTGCTTGATAGTTCCCAATTTTGCAGTAGGGGCGGTATTAATGATGAGATTTGCCGCTGAAGCCGCTAAATATTTGAATGATGTAGAAATAATTGAACTACATCATGACCAGAAACTCGATGCTCCCTCAGGTACAGCTATCAAAACAGCAGAACTTATAAATGAAAACCGCTGCCAGGATGATAGTAATAAAGTTGATGAAATTGAAAAATTAGAAGGAGCACGTGGTGGAGATAGTGGGGGCATTAATATACATAGTGTACGTCTTCCGGGAATGGTAGCACACCAGGAAGTTATCTTTGGTGCTGAAGGTCAGTCACTAAAAATAAGACATGATTCATATAACCGCAAATCATTTATGCCTGGTGTCAGATTGGCACTGGATAACATTTACAAAATAGAAGGCCTTGTTTATGGGCTGGAAAAAGTAATGGACTAAAAAATTATTCACTTCCTTATAATCCAATACATATACTATATTGTATATTTTTTTAGTAAGTAGATAGAGGAAGGGGGAAATATCAATTAAATTAGGGATAATTGGTGGAGATAAAAGGGAAAAGGTTATGCTCGATATATTGTCAGGTAAGGGTTTTTCTCTTAATGTACTTAGTGATTCCAGTTTGTTTAGTGATTCTATAGATGGTAGAGATAAAATATATTATTATAAAGACCTTGAAAAAATAATTGATGATTCTGATGTCATTATAGCTCCAATGTCCAGTACAGATGAAAACTGTCGTTTGAAAGCAACTTTCATAAATGAAGATATATATTTAGATGAGAAATTTTTTAATAAAATAGCTGCTGAGAA
This sequence comes from Halothermotrichaceae bacterium, assembly GCA_048623215.1. GTDB lineage: Bacteria > Bacillota > Halanaerobiia > Halanaerobiales > DTU029 > JBMCBT01. The sequence continues at coordinate 22,736 of JBMCBT010000006.1, read as the reverse complement.
GGGTAAAAAGTTTGTGATTGGAATTGCCAGAGATAAAGTAAAAAAACAGCTGGAATCCAGAAATATAAAATATTTTGAACTGGCCAGACTTGATGATATAGCGATATTCAATGCTATCCCAACTGCTGAAGGAGCAATAAAGATTGCTATTGAGGAAACTGATTTTACATTATTTAATAGCAATATTTTGACTTTTGGCCTGGGGAAAGTAGGGTTAACATTGGCCTGGAGGCTTAAAATGCTGGGAGCAAATTCTTATGCAGTAACAAGAAATGAAGCTGCTGCTGCCAGAGGGTCTGACCTTGGGTTGAATATGTTAACTTATGATAGATTGGATGCTTTATTTCCTCAAATTGATATCATTTTTAACACTGTTCCTGCTTTGATAATAACTGAAGATGAAATAAATAAGTGCAAATCAAATACACTTATAATAGATCTTGCATCAGCACCAGGTGGAGTAGATTTTGATGCTGCAGATAAAAAAAATATCAGAGCCATACTGGCTTTAGGATTACCTGGTAAAGTAGCCCCTATGACAGCAGGAAAGATCCTTGCTGATAAAATTCCCAAACTACTTGAGACAGTTTAGCTATATGGTTTAAGGAGGTGTACTTCGTTTGGATATAAGAGGCAAGAAGGTTGGTTTTGCCGTAACGGGTTCATATTGTACTCTTGATAATGTATTACCAGTTTTATCTACATTAGTCGAGGCCGGTGCTGATATAGTACCAATTATATCCGAGGCTGTTACAAACTATGATACAAGGTTTGGGTCTGCTGATAGTTGGATCAATAAAATTAAAGACCTTACACAAAACCCAATTATTGATTCTATAATAAAAGCAGAACCAATAGGTCCAGAAAAATTAATGGATATATTAATTGTTGCTCCCTGCACAGGTAATGCTATGGCTAAAATAGCAAATGGAATAATAGATGAAACAGTTGTGATGGCTGCAAAAGCTCAGCTGAGAAATGAAAGGCCTGTACTTTTAGCTATTGCTACAAATGATGGTCTGGGGATAAATGCTAAAAATATAGGAATATTATTAAATATAAAGAATATTTATTTTGTACCTTTCGGTCAGGATAATCCTTTAAGAAAGAATAATTCTTTAATTTCCAGATTTGATTTAATTCATAAAGCGGCTGAATATGCACTTGATTCTAAACAAATTCAACCTGTATTAATAGAATATAGAGGTTTGTAGGTTTAATTTAATTTTTGTTTATGATAAAATATTATATAGATAATTATAAGCCTCTTTAATGATAACTTATCAGGAGGTAATAAATGAAAATTATAGTTCAAAAATATGGAGGTACATCTGTTGATTCTGTAGAGAAAAGAGAATCAGCAGCGCAAAATGTTAAAACTGCAGTTGAATCAGGATATTCACCTGTGGTTGTAGTATCGGCTATGGGAAGGTTCGGTAAGCCCTATGCAACAGATACTTTGCTTGAAATTGCTGAAAACATAAGTGCTGTTATTCATCCCAGAGAAAAAGATTTGCTTATGTCCTGTGGTGAAATAATATCTACTGTAATTATGGTACAGACATTAAAACATGTTAAACTGGATGGATGTGCATTAACCGGTGCCCAGGCAGGTATTATTACCAATAATACTTTTGGCAACGCAAAAGTAGATAATATAAACCCGGAAAACATACTTAAGATAATAGAAGAGGGCAAGATACCTGTTGTTGCAGGATTTCAGGGTATTACAGAAGATGGAGAGATCACTACTTTAGGCAGAGGTGGTAGTGATACAACTGCCAGTGTACTGGCTGCTGCCCTTGAAGCATACTATATTGAGATATATACTGATGTAGATGGAGTAATGACAGCTGATCCAAATCTTGTGAAAAATGCAAGAATTCTTGATAAGGTTAGTTATAATGAAGTCTGTGAACTGGCCTATCAGGGTGCCCGGGTTATACACCCTAGAGCTGCAGAAATAGCAATGCGTGAAGGAATACCAATAAAAGTTAAATCTATTTTTAGTAATAATGCCGGGACTTTAATTCATAACCAGGGTATGAGAGGAATTAAAAGTGACCGTGTTGTTACCGGTGTTACCAGTAGAGAAAACATCGTATTCCTTAAAATAATACCTAAAAAGAAAGTGGATCATGCTACTGGTCTAACGGTATTTAATTTGATGTCAGATAATGATATAAGTGTTGATTTTATAAATATAAGGCCTGAAGCAATTTCATTTATTGTAAAAACTGAATATAAAGATAAGGTTTCAAAATTACTGAAAACACATGATTTTCAATTTGAGATGATGGTAGACTTTGTTAAGGTATCAATTGTTGGTGGAGGGATGACAGGGCGGCCTGGAGTAATGGCAACAATGGTAAATGCTTTAACTGATGAGGATATAGAGGTATATCAAACAACTGATTCACATACTACTATATCCTGTTTGATAAAAAAAGTAGATGAAAGGAAGGCTTTAAATGCTCTGCATAATGCCTTTAAATTAGAAGACTAAGTTATTGAGGTGAGAGATATGAAAAAATTTGGAGAATTGTTAACAGCTATGGTAACCCCTTTTGATGAAAATCTGGATGTAGATTATGAGCAGGTGAAAAAGCTTGCCAATCATTTGGTTGAAAATGGTTCTGATGGTCTGGTAGTACTGGGAACGACCGGTGAAGTGCCGACTCTTACAAAAGAAGAGAAGCTTAAAATATTAGAAACAGTAGTGGCTGAAGTAGGAGATAAAGCTACTATTGTAGCCGGAACTGGATCATATTCTACTGAGGCAAGTATTGAATTGAGTAAAAAAGCAGAAAAAATTGGTGTAGATGGTGTAATGCTGGTGACACCATATTATAATAAACCACCACAATCAGGACTATACAAACATTTTAAGATGATTGCTGATTCTACTTCATTACCGGTTCTATTATATAATGTACCGGGGCGTACATCCAGAAATATTGAACCGGAAACAGTAAAAAAACTGGCTGAAGTGGATAATATAATTGCTATTAAAGAAGCAAGTGGTGATATTGATCAGGTATCTACTTTAACCAGAATATTACCCGATGACTTTTATGTATATAGTGGTGATGATAATCTTACATTACCGATTTTAGCAGTTGGAGGCCAGGGTATAGTAAGTGTAGCCGGTCATCTGGTCGGAAATGATATTAAAAAGATGGTAACAACATTTAAAAAAGGAAATGTAGAAGAGGCTGCTGAAATAAATAAATACTTGGGATCTATATTTAAAGGTATTTTTATTAATACAAATCCAATTCCGGTAAAAGAGGGCTTAAATATGATAGGTATCAATGTTGGAGAAGTACGGCCTCCGCTGACACAATTAGATAATTCACAAAAAGAAGACTTAAAAGAAATACTAAAATTCTACAAACTGGTAGACTAATTAACAAAATAAGTAGATAGTTAATAAATAAATAGATAAGTAAAGTAAAAAAGGGGGGGTTACCCCTCTTTTTTTTAGATTGCTCATAACTTTTCAGCCGCTTTTTTAATCAATTCACCGTGTCTGTAACATAAAAACATAATCTAGTTGTAGATAAAAAAATATTTATTCCTCAAAATGTCAAATAATTTACATCTTGAAATATAATAAAGGCAGAATATTTAAACTTCTAATTAAGCTAGAAAGTTAAAAAAGTGAGCATGAATAATTAATTGCTATTATGTATTATATATTGTATAATATTGCTAGAATTATTTATATGATATTATGTATTATATTATATATTGAGGTGTTAAGATGGTTAATTTAGCTCCATTGCGTTTTTGCTTAAAATCACTCAGCAAGCCAACTCTGGCTAACCTTCGTGAATTATAGTCGCTAACAAAAGATTATGCAAAATTGGGAGGTTTTTTATGTTTGAAGGTAAAGATTATTGGAAAAATTACATGATAAATTGGCTTGGGGAAGAGTTAATAGAAAAATGGGATAATTTAGTCAGCGAAGATTATATAGAATCAAATAAAAGAGAACTTCATCTGGAAGTTTATGATTCGGGGAATTATAAAGCGCCAACAATTATTTTTGCACATGGAATTGCCGGTTATGCTAGAGTATTGCTTCCATTTGTTATTCCATTGCATGAAAAAGGTTATAATTTAGTAGTGCCTGATTTACAGGGTTATGGTTATAATAAGGGACTTAAGGGAGATTTTGAGTGGAATGCTCATATTACGAATCTAATTGATGTAGTAAAATATTCTAAAAGGAAATTTGATGGTAAAATTGTTTTAGGTGGAGCAAGTATGGGAGGACCTCTAGCATATGATGCTGCCTGTCAATGTGATGATGTTGATGCCATAGTTTGTTGGTGCTTATGGGATTTTAACGATAAGGAGTTTATGTTAAAGGAAACTAATACAAAAGGGTTGACTTATTTTCTTATACCATTTTTTAAATTAGGGTCTTTGTTGTTTGGAAATTTCCGATTAAAAACTACTCAATTAATTTCGTATGATACATTAACTGCTTCTCAAGAAATGAATAAAATGGTAAAAAATGATCCTCAAGCAGGAACTCATATTACTTTAAAAGGAGCAGCTAGTCTGGTTTTGCAAAGCAAACCTGAAATTCCTCATGAAAATTTCAAATTACCTTCCCTTGTTTTTCAACCGGGGGCAGATGAGATGACTCCAAAATATTATACTAAGAAAACTTATGAAAAATTAGGCTCTGAGATCAAAAAATATATAGAATTAGATGGAGCAGCTCATTTTCCAATTGAAAAAAATATTATTACAAATGGGTGAATGAAACAGACAATTTTTTAAATGAAATTTTTAAAACGTAAATGAATGTTAACGTTTGATTAATTAGCTAAAAATGATTTTAAAATTTAGGCAATATTGATACATTATCTACAGGAGGGGGGGTAATGTGAGTATTAAATATGTTCATACAAATATTATTGCAAAGGATTGGAAAAAGTTATCTCAGTTTTATATAGATGTTTTTAATTGTAAACCACAATATCCAGAAAGGGATCTTTCAGGTAAGTGGATAGATAGGATGACAGATATTACTAATGTTAAAATAAAAGGGATTCATTTGAGTTTGCCTGGTTATAATAATGGGCCAACTTTGGAAATATTTGAATATAATCAGAAAATAAGAGATAATGAGTCTATGATAAATAAGGAAGGATTTGGTCATATCGCTTTTTATGTTGATGATGTTCAAGATGTGTTAAGAAAAGTAATACTTAACGGCGGTAAAAAATTAGGAGAGGTAATAAAAAAAGATTATGGTGAGCTTGGAATATTAACAGCTGTTTATGTAAAAGATCCTGAAGGGAATTTTATTGAGCTTCAAAACTGGAGCAAGTAATATTAATTAATAATTTTAATATTGAGGAAAGTTAGAAAGGAGATTGATAATTTTGGCTGATGATGTTAATAAAAAGAAAATAAGATTTGATCTTTCACCGGCTGAATCCGGTGAACAATTGGATTGGGCAGAGGCTTTAAAATTTTACTTATATCATATAGTAGCTATGACAATTATCGTATTTTTATCAGTAATAGTTTTTAGATTTACTGTTGTTTTTTTAATGGTTGTATTTAGCTTCAACCCTGAGAATATGACTGTTTTAGGTTTTAATATTATAAATTTGCTAGATAATTGGCTGGTAAATATAATGATTGCTATTTATTGTGGACTCCTTTTTCACTATATCTACACAGTTAAAGGCTTGAAATCGTTTTATTATATATTAATAGGTATAATTGTTGTGTCAATAAGTTTCTTTATAAAAATTTGGCTTGGAGGACCAATTGCCCTGATCTTCACTGCTATTTTAACAACTCGTGAAAAAAGAGAAGAGACTTTAAATTTTAAAGAGGATAAATCAGGTTTTTTTGTGGAGTCAGTTTGTCCTAAATGCGGAAGTAATGCGATAGAATATTGTAATAAATTTAATTTCAAAGAGAAAATAAAGCACTTATTATTGGGAATAGGTTCCATTATTGGTGGAATATTTTTAATATATAATCATATTATTTTAACCTTTGATGTTAAAGACCTTGAATCATTAGGAGATTTTACTAGGGATTTTCTGTTTTCTAGTATGGGAGCTATTTTGTTGGGTTTAGGGATTTTACTTATTATAGCAGAAGTTATAACTTATTTAACTAATATGTCTATTTTGAGCAAATTTAATGCTAAATGCAATATATGTTATACATTTTTTGATATAAGAAATGATGTTTAATCTGATATAACAAAAACTATACCGGAGGGTCAATATGAAAAAAAGTATTAATAATTATTTTGATAGGCTTAATATTAATTATTACAAATGCATTACAAGCGGATTGGATGGATTATTATTTTAAAATAGAAAAAGATGATAAAAATGACTCTATTTAAATCATTCCATATGGAATTTATAATAAGAATGTTTTTAGTCCTGAGCCTATTGATGTAGAACTAAATGATGGTACGGATATTAGGATAAAAATGGGATTAGGAACAGTATATCCTTATGGTGCAGGTGGAAGTGACCCCGATAAGTAATAGAAGAAGATACAAAAGGTAAATATTCAATGACTGTTACCAGAGTTATTACCCTTTGGATCATGTTTCTCATAGTTAAGATGTTCAGTTAGTTCAGACTGCATTAAATGTTCAACAACCTTTTAAAGGGGGATTCCTTTTTTGTTTTTATTTTTGGTTAGAGGGCGACCCCTCTAACAACTTTAAAACATTTACACAAACAATTATACACTACTTTATAAGTTAAGTGGTATTGATGTAACTATAAAAAGAAAACGAGAGTTGAGTTAATATCCAGATTTTCAGCAATTTTAATAAAATCATATAGCAATATTAAGGAAGATTTTATCAAATAAGTGCTTAAAAATTGTGTTGATTTATTTTTTTCTTATAACTGTGCTATTTATACTAAAGAATAGCACGGTCTGTGCAGAAGATAACGAAGGCAGATGTGTTCCGCCGAGAGTGTTGATAAGGGATTATGATACAGCTAATAACTTAGTGGAATTAGCAATAAACGAAATTATTGAACTAAATAGGGAAGATGTAGACTTTCTGAATTCATTTGATTTAAATAATCAGAGCCAGGAACTTATCAGAAATGAATATGAGCTGAGAGTAGAAGCCAATCAACAGGATACTGATATTGCTTTTATTAAAATGATCCTAATTGACCCAAAAAAGAGAGAGGCATATAAAGTAAAAGTCGAAGAAAGTATGGAAGGATGGGATATTGTAGATCTGGAGAACCATCTTAGTCAAAGGCAGCACAAAAGATGACTCCTATACTTGAAATAATACGAGAATATCAGAGAAAAATACGTAAAGCAGAAAAATCTGCTATTATTGCTAGTGTAGAATGTGAAGAGAATGTATTTACAGTTGGTGTAAATCAAGAACTGACAATTGAATTTAACTTAATAGATTTTTGATAAATATATATTAAAAGAACGCCCTATTATAATTAAACATAAGGGTGTAGGGCTAGTAACCCCTCTTGAACTAAACACTGATGAAAAAAAGGCATTGGAAGTGTGTTGTTTGTAAGCGATAATTCAGGAAAGGCTGAACTTGAAATACTTTATAAATATGAAAATACTGATGGCATTGTTAAACAGGCTGAAGAACTGGTTAAAATTGATACATATTGCAATTCACCTTATACATTCACATTAAAATTTTAACTTTCTCTTTATTGATTTTCTTGATATAATAACAATATAAATTAAAATTATTTAAAGAATTTTTCAAATAAAACTATTGAGGTGGTAAAAATTGTAGCTAAAGATCTAAAGAAAACAGGAAGAAAACTTGTAGATGATTTTGGTGTTGATATGAAAAAGATTCACTATATATTATTGGGACCTCTGATTTTTCTTATAATCTTGTTACTGCCACTACCAGGTCTTGACTGGCAGGCCAGAGGAGGTTTGGGAATACTTATCTGGGTTGCTTTTTGGTGGACAAGTGGTTATGTTGCTGTAGCCATAACTGCTTTAGTACCACTTTTTGTTACTAGTATTATACCTATAGCTCCGGTTGAAGAAGTAATTAAGGTTTTCAGTCACAGACTGGTTTTTCTTATTGCCGGCAGTAGTGCCATGGCTGCCGCCTGGAAGAGGTGGGGGTTGGCACGACGTATTTCTCTTAAATTGCTTTCGGTTATTGGAAATAGTGCCCGTAAACAGATTTGGGCCTGGTTTTTGATTGCTGCTCTTTTGAGCTCTGTGGTGACTGACACTGTTACTGCTGCTGTATTTGTACCTGTAGCTGTTACTTTGCTTACTTACCTTGGTTTTGAAACAAATTCTGACAGATGGAATAATAAAGTGGCTACAAATATTATGCTTGCTATTGCCTGGGGTGCTTCAATTGGCAGCCTGCCTACACCATTAGGAGGAGGACAGAATCTTCTTATTTATGAGTTTTTAAATAAAGCTGTAGATAGACAGGTGTATTTTTATGAATGGACCATCAGAATGCTTCCTTTTACAATGGTATTAATACCTGTTATAGGTTTCTATTTAAGTCACTTTTTACAGAGGAAGGATACAAAACTACCAGGTTCAAAAGAAATGTACCGAAAAGAACTTGCTAAAATGGGTAAATTGAAAAAAGGAGAAATATTTTCAGGACTGGCTTTTCTTATGGCAGTGGTAGTAACTTTTCTAGAGCCTCTGTATCAGGATATAATACCTTATTTTGATCCTGCCTTTATTTTTTTCACTCTGGCTGTACTTCTATTTTTTATTCCAACGGAAACAGAGGAAAATGTAATATCTATTAAAAGTATGGCCCGTTTTCCAGTGACAATACTTATTGTATGGCCGAGTGCTTTAGCTCTGGCAAAAGTATTAGAACATTCCGGTTTTGCTGAAGTCATGAGTGGAAAGTTAACTGTTTTTGCAGGATATGAAGGAGTACTTACATTTCTTATCTTTGGGGGAGCAATTACACTTTTGACAAATATTTCAACAAATACTGCTTCTGCTGCCCTGATGGTACCACTGGTTATTCAACAGTTTTCCAGTCAGGGATTAAATCCAGTACCTATTATTTTATTTTTGACGGTGGCAGTTAACCTTTCTTTTGCCATTGCTTCCGGTAATGGCTGTCTGGCTGTAACTGCGGGCTATGGCGTAAATTTGAGGACAATGTTTAAACACGGGATAGTAATTGCCATTATTGGGCTGCTTATTTCTTCTGGACTCTCCTATCTACTAAATGAATTTTTACCCTGGTGGGGCTTATTGTAAAATCAGAGTTTATTACACTAGTATAAATGTTTCTGAGGGAGATTTTAACAAGTAGTGCTTGTAGTCTGATGCAGTGCTTTTTGATTATATTAGTAATATAATACAGGCTGCAGCTTTGAAGATGAGAATTAGCGAGGTATACAGATAGGTTCTCCAACAGTAAGGTTATCGGGATCTGTATGTTGATTAGCTTCAATTAATTCATTTAATGGAACATCAAATCTGCTGGCTATACTGTAAAAAGTATCGCCTGCTTTTATTCTATAAATGGAACCACCAAAACATGGAAAAGGCCCTCCACCTGGGGACGGTGGTAAACATATTTGTTTACCAACACTTATATTATTAGGATCTATTCCCTGATTTACTGATATAAGCGCATCCAGTGTGTAACCAAAATTTTTGGCTATTTCTACTAATGTGTCTCCAGGTTGGACAGTATAAAGGGTTCCTGGGCAGGCACTTTCATCCGGTACTTCTGCTGGAATACATATTTGTTGGCCAATTTGAAGTTTGTCTGGTTTAATTTCAGGATTAGCATTAATTAATGATTGTACACTTATATTATAATCTTGGGCGATACTATAAAAAGTATCTCCTATTACTATCGTATATAAAAAACCATCTGGGCATTGATTATTTGAATTTACCATGACATAAATCTCCTTTTTAAATTATTTATCTGCAAAAAGCAGTTAACAGTAAATATTATAGTATTAAAAAAATACCATAGTAAAGTAAATATTAATATATTTATATGTTATATACAGATAATTGTGAAACAAACGAGATATAATAGAAATGAAGTATCTGGATTTACAATTTGGAGTTTTTTGGTTCAGTTAGGATTTAAAGCATCAGTTTAAGGTGCATGGTGATAATGTTTTTCATTTTTTACTTGTTTTTTTTGCTGTAAAAGGGTATAATATAGATAACGCATATGTGAACGGGTAATTTTAGAAGAATTAGGGTTTTATTTATTTTAATAATTTTTGGAGGTGTTTTTTTTTATTAATGTCAAAATTTAATAATACAAACGAAGTAGCAATGATTCCTCTTGGTGGTGTAGGAGGAATTGGGAAAAACATGATGCTGGTTGAGATAGATGATGAAATACTTATTATTGATGCTGGTGTTATGTTTCCAGAAGATGATTTATTAGGAATTGATTTGGTAATTCCGGATTTTTCTTATGTTAAGGAGAATAGTGAAAGGATAAAGGGAATAGTCCTGACACATGGTCATATGGATCATATAGGTGCCATTCCTTATCTTTTAAAACATATTAATGTACCGGTTTATGGAACCAAATTGACCCTGGGATTATTACAGGGGACATTGAAGGAACATAAAATGTTAGATGAGACAAAATTAAAAGTTGTCAATCCGGGACGTTCAATTAACCTAGGTAAATTTGAAGTTGAGTTTATTAGAGTTAATCACAGTATTGCCGATACATGTGCTATAGCCGTGCATACACCACTGGGGCCAATTGTCTATGCCAGCGATTTTAAATTTGATCAGACTCCTATTGATGGAGAAGTTGCTGATTTTCATAAACTGGCTGAATTGGGTGATAGTTCTCCAGGAGTACTGGCCTTGTTTTCAGATAGCACAAATGTAGAACATGAAGGTGTAACTATGTCGGAAAAAGTAGTCGGTGATACTATTGATGAGATATTTAGAGGTGCACGTGAAAGGATTGTGGTTGCAACATTTGCCTCAAATATCCACCGGATTCAACAGATAGTAGATTCTGCATTTAAATATAATCGTAAAGTTGCTTTTACAGGCCGCAGTATGATTAATAATGTAGAAATTGCACGAAATTTAGGGTATTTAAATGTACCTGATGATATGATTGTAAATATTAGAAACTGTTCAGAATTAGCTGATAACAGAATTGTACTCTTGACAACCGGAAGTCAGGGTGAGCCTATGGCCGCCTTAACGCGTATGGCACGTGGTGAACACTATCATATTAATATACAAAAGGGAGATACAGTTGTGATATCCGCATCTGCTATACCGGGTAATGAAAAACTCATTGGTCAGACAATTAACAAATTGTTTAAACGAGGAGCAAATGTTATCTATGAAGATATATCCGGTGTTCATGTCTCTGGACATGCCAGTCAAGAAGAATTAAAAATGATGTTAAATCTGGTTAAACCGAAATATTTTGTACCTACACATGGTGAATATAGACATCTTTATAAACATGCAGATCTGGCCAAAAAAGCTGGTATTCCTGATGAAAATATTTATATTGCAGAAATAGGAGATAGAATCATATTTACTGAGGACAAAATAAAACAGGGAAACAGTGTAAAAGCTGGACATGTATTTGTAGATGGTTTAGGTGTAGGAGATGTAGGTAATATAGTCTTAAGAGACCGTAGATTATTATCGGAAGATGGTATTATTATTGTGGTTGTAACAATTGATAAACATGGAAATATTTTAGCTGGACCTGATATAGTTACCCGTGGATTTGTTTATATTAGAGAGTCAGAAGAATTAATTGCTGCTGCTACAGAAAGAGTAGAAGAAGCATTAAAAGAATGTGAAAATAATAATGTTACAGAATGGTCTGTATTAAAAAACAAAGTGCGTGATTCATTAAATAATTATATATATCAAAGAATAAAACGAAACCCAATGATTCTTCCAATTATAATGCAGGTATGATATAAAAAAAGAGGTAGATATTATCTGCCTCTTTTTTACTTATTTGAAATTATACTATTAAAAGTATATGGTTATCTGAAAAAATATATTGTTTTATTCAAGTATATTTTGATACACAAAATTTGATTTATTGATATTATTATTTCTTGACATTTATACTTAATTCATGATATATTTAAAAAAAGTTATAAATATCCTTTTAAGCTGATCCAGAGAGATTGGTAAGGGAAATATTACTAATTTTATGTATATTATTAAAATATGTCATAAAATGATAATTTATATCCTTACTCTACTATGGTAAGGATTTTTTATATATAATTTTAAGAAAATATAAATTTTAAAATATTATTTCAAATCTTGCCTTCGATACAGGTGGGATATATATAATACCCTTAAAATTAGTCCGGTGAGGCTGGTAAGGGTAGATTATTGGATAAATCTACCTTTTTATCAGTATATCTGGTAAAAAGGTTTTTATTATGATAGATAAAATTTATTACAAAATAAGGGGGTAAAAAATGGCGCTTAACAGGAAAGATTTTCTTGGACTTTATAATGTTAGTGCTGAAGAGATTAATGAGATTTTAACTACAGCTGAAGCTATGAAAGAGATATTTACAAGAAGTGTGAAAAAAATACCAACATTGAGAGGTAAAACAATAGTAAATCTATTTTTTGAACCAAGTACCAGAACAAAGTCTTCCTTTGACCTGGCTGCGAAAAGATTGAGTGCAGATGTGATGAGTATATCTAAAAAAACAAGTAGTGTTGCAAAAGGGGAATCAGTTCTTGACACTGCAAAAACACTGGAAGTAATGGGTGCAGATGTAATGGTAATTAGGCACAGCGCTTCTGGTACTGCAGAGTTTTTGGCTAATAACCTTAATGCGAGTGTATTAAATGCAGGAGACGGAGCTCATGCTCATCCAACACAGGCATTGTTGGATTTGTATACTATCAAAGAAAAAATAGGCAATATTAAGGGATTAAAAGTTTTAATAATAGGAGACATAACTCACAGTAGAGTAGCCCGTTCAAACATTTGGGGTTTAACAAAACTTGGTGCGGAAGTAAGGGTGGTAGGACCGGCAACTCTGCTGCCGAAAGAAATAGAAAAGCTCGGTGTAAAACGATATACAGATTTGAATGAAGCTCTTGATGGTGTTGATGTAGTTAATATACTTAGAATACAACTGGAAAGACAGGAAAAGGGATTACTTCCATCTATAAGTGAATATAGACATTTTTATGGTATGAACGACCAGCGAAAAAAACAACTGGATAAAAATATTTTGGTTATGCATCCAGGTCCAATGAATAGAGGTATTGAAATTGAAAGTTCTGTTGCAGATAGTGATTCATCTGTTATTACAGAACAGGTTACCAATGGAGTAGCTATTAGAATGGCACTACTATATCTACTTGTAGGGAGGAATATTGATCATGAAAATATTACTTAAAAATGCTTTAGTAATAGACCCTAAAAATAAGTTGAATGGTTACTATGATTTATTGATAAAAGATGCCTATATTAAATCTATTAAAAAAAATATTAAAGAAAATAATAAAGATACAGTATATGATTTAAAAGGAAAAATAATAATTCCAGGGCTTATAGATATGCATACACATCTGCGGGAACCGGGATATGAAGAAAAAGAAACAATTAAAACTGGGTGTGAAGCAGCTGCGGCCGGTGGTTTTACAACTATCGCCTGTATGCCTAATACAAGCCCAGTTGTAGATAACCCAGCAACTGTTGAATATATAAAATCAAAAGCAAAAAACTGTCTGATAAAAGTGGTTCCAATTGGTAGTATCACTAAAGAAAGTGAAGGTAAAGAACTGGCTGAAATAGGGTTTTTAGCAAGTGCCGGAGTCTGTGCTTTATCAGACGATGGCCGTCCTGTGATGAATGGTGAAGTAATGCGAAGAGCAATGGAATATTCATCCAGTTTTAATCTGCCAATAATAAGTCATTGTGAAGACCTGAATCTTGCTGGTGATGGTGTTATGAATGAAGGCTATAATTCTACTATTCTGGGATTAAAACCAATACCTGCTGCTGCTGAAGAGGTAATGATTGCCAGAGATATTATTCTGGCAGAACTAACTGACTGTCAGCTTCATATAGCACATTTAAGTACTAAACGCGGAGTTGACCTGGTAGCTGATGCTAAAAAAAGAGGTATAAATATTTCTGCCGAAGTAACCCCACATCACCTTACTTTATCTGATGATGCTGTCAGGGGTTATAATCCTGATACCAAGGTAAATCCTCCTCTGAGAAGTAGGGAAGATGTTGAAGCACTACGTAAAGGATTAGGTGAAGGAATTATTGATGTCATTGCTACAGACCATGCTCCTCATACTTTTGAGGATAAACTGGGCGAATATGATTATGCATCCTTTGGAATCTCCGGACTGGAAACAGCACTTTCATTAAGCTATGATAAATTAATTAAAAATGATATATTAGACTGGAATCAAATAGTTACCGCAATGACAGTTAATCCTGCCGGAATCCTGGGATTAGATTTTAAGGGTATTAAACAAGGGGCAAAGGCAGACATAACTATATTTGACCCTGATAGAAAATGGACAGTAGAGAAAAATAAACTCAAGTCAAAAGGAAAAAATACTCCTTTTGCTGGAAGTAAATTAGAAGGTAAAGTTATCTTAACTATTATTAATGGAAATGTAATATATAATGACCTTAATGGAAATGGAGAACTTATATATGAATAAAACTAAAAATTTGAAAGTAATCAATAATAACCAAATCAGTGAAGAGTATTTTTTGATGAAAATTGATGGGGGTAGCTGTCTAGATAAGATTAAGCCTGGACAGTTTCTCCACATAAAGGTTCAAAATGATGAAAGTGTAGACCCGTTGCTGAGAAGGCCTTTAAGTATACATGATATTAATTATAAAAATAATAGTATAAGTTTGCTTTATAGGCTGGTGGGCCGGGGTACAAGAAAGTTATCAAAATATAAGCCAGAAGATTTATTAAATATATTAGGACCTTTAGGAAACGGATTTAATACAAATTTTACAAATAAAAATATACTGGTTATTGGCGGTGGTATGGGTATTGCCCCACTATACCTTTTAACTAAATCTCTGGTAAGAAATAACTCAATTATGGTTTTGTTGGGCGGAAACAGCAGTGATGATATGAACTATTTCAATAATTGTTTTGGAAACTTGAATATAAAATTAAAAATTGCTACAATGGACGGCAGTTTAGGTTTTTCAGGAACTGTTATTGATATGTGGAATAACGTTAATAATGAAATTGATTTTATCTACAGCTGTGGCCCAAAACCGATGTTAAAGGAAGTGCAGAAAAAAACAAATAGATTGAATATATCTGGAGAAGTATCACTTGAAGAAAGAATGGGATGTGGTATAGGTGTATGTTTATCCTGTACATGCAGTACGGAAAAAGGCAATCAACGTGTTTGTCAGGAAGGTCCGGTATTTCCTATAAATGAGGTGGTTTTTGATGGATAATATTAATTCTGCAGTAAAGCTTGCTTCAATAAAACTAAAGAATCCAGTTATTACTGCATCCGGTACCTGTGGTTTTGGACAGGAATTAACAGGATTTTTTGATATAGAAAAGTTAGGGGGTTTAACTGTAAAGGGAATTACGATTAAGCCCTCAAGAGGAAATACTATGCCGCGTATTGCAGAAACTCCTGCTGGTTTATTAAATTCTATTGGTCTTGAGAACCCTGGTATTAATAGTTTTATAGAAAATAAACTAAAAATGCTAAAACAATACAAATTGCCTGTAATTGTTAATATATCCGGTCATTCTATAGATGATTTTGCCTATATAGCAGAAAAACTGGCTCCGTATTCTGAGATTGATGCACTGGAAGTAAATGTTTCCTGTCCCAATATTGCCGGAGGTGGAATGGCCTTTGGAACGGATGAAAAGCTGGTTTATAAAGTAACAGAAGTTGTAAAAAATAATTATCCTAAAGATATAATAGTAAAACTTTCTCCCAATGTAACGGATATAACCGCAGTGGCTAAAGCGGCGGAAGAAGCCGGTGCAGATATAATTTCTCTTATAAATACTTTACTTGGTATGGCTATAGATGTTAAAAAGGAAAAACCTGTACTGGGAAATATATTTGGAGGTTTGTCCGGGCCAGCTATTAAACCTGTTGCATTGCGTATGGTTTATCAGGTTGCGGAGGCTGTGGAGGCGCCTATTATTGGTATGGGAGGTATTATGAACGGAGAAGATGCACTTGAATTTATAATGGCTGGTGCTAGTGCTGTTGCTGTTGGGACTGCTACACTAATAAATCCAGATGCTTGTTTGAAAATTTCAAAAGAAATAGAGCTAATATTAAAAGAAAAGAAAATAGATAATATAAATAGTTTAGTTGGCATAGCACATAAATAAAGAAAATTTATAAAAATAGTTATTATATAAAAAAATAAGTAACCAGTAAAATAGGTCTGATTAATAAAATTTACATATTATTTGATAATTTTGATTATACTATATCTTGATATAATTAAAGGGAGTGAAAAATAATATGTATAAAAATGAAAATAAACCAACCATAAATCCTGCCGGGCCAGGAGGGCCTTCCAGCCCTAACATATCACCAAGTGCTGCTCCTCCGGGTAAACCAAAAGGGCCGCAGAAACCTGCACAACAAGACAACCAGCAGTTAAAATCTTTAAAACAACTGGGTATAAATAATCCACCAGCAGATGTTACAAGTGATATACATAATATACCAATTGTTGGCCAGATAGAGGGCCACCTTGTTTTGCCCCCGAGAAATAAAACAACAAAATATGAACATATAATACCTCAATTAATTGCAGTTGAAGAAAATCCCAAAATTAAAGGATTATTAATGATTTTAAATACAGTTGGTGGTGATATTGAGGCAGGCCTGGCTATTTCAGAAATGATTAGCAGTATGAAAAAGCCTACGGTGTCGATAGTATTGGGAGGTGGGCACAGTATAGGAGTTCCTATTGCTGTTGCTACAGATTATTCATATATTGTTCCTACAGCCAGTATGACAGTACATCCGATAAGATTAACCGGGATGGTTATTGGTGTACCACAGACATATGAATATTTGGATAAAATGCAGGATAGAGTTATAAGATTTGTAACTGAGCATTCAGAAATTTCAGAAGACCATTTCCGGGAATTAATGTTCCAGACCGGTGAACTTGTAAGAGATGTAGGTACAGTTTTAATAGGTGATGATGCTGTCAAAAATGGTATTATCGATGAAGTAGGAGGGTTAAATACAGCCCTGGAAAGATTAAGAGAATATATAAACCAGTATGAAAATGGTGTTAATGATGATTAATTATTCTATTTATCCGGCTTCTATGATTTTTCAGGACTGGGATGATTTTGAACCAGAATATGAAGAAATAAATTTGAATGATGGTACTACATTAATGATTGAAAGAATCGATAAAAAACAGGTTAAAATAATACAGGTTATAAATAGTGATCCTCAGAAATATTTAACTCCAGCTTTGACTCCAGGTTCTATTATAAAAACCAGTTTAAAAATATGAATGACTACCTTGAAAATATGGATTAGAAGATGATAAAATAGTATTATTAAGCATAGTTATATTCTAAAACGATTTGATTGGGTGATCTATAACTATGCTGTTTTTTATTTCAGGTTTATTATTGTTTTTGTTGGGATTAGAAGGTAGTAAAAAATCAATAAAATATGCTGTATCTGATAATATAGAAAAAATAATTAAAAATATAACCAATAGTATATTTTTAAGCCTGCTAATTGGTATTATAATTACTGCTTTAATACAAAGTAGTAGTGCTGTGTCCATTCTGGCTATAAGTTTAATTGAGGCCGGTATACTCTCATTACGTTCAGCAATAGCACTTATTATGGGAGCCAATATAGGGACTACAATTACAGTTCAGATAATATCTTTACCTATTATCAGTAATTATCCTGTTATTATTATATTAGCTTTAATTATTATATCAATTGCTTTTTTATTTAAAAATGAAAAAATATTCTTTTCAGGACTGGCAATTTTATCATTTGGCATAGTTTTTATGGGTTTAAATATAATGATTACATATTTTCAAAAACCTGAAATAACAATTATTATAAAAAATATATTATTCTACAGCAGGAATAGTAACATATTAGGTGTAATATTAGGTATGGTTGTAACAGCAATTATTCAAAGCAGTAGTGCGGTAACTGCCATAACTATTGGTTTAGCATACAATAATCTAATCACTCTTCATTCTGCAGTTGCTATTGCCTTAGGCAGTAATATTGGAACCTGTATCACTGCCTATATTGCTAGTTTTAGCTGTAGTAAATTATCAAAAGCAATGTCTCATGGACATTTTATTTTTAATTTAGTAGGGGTAATTTTAATTTTACTGGTTTATAATAACTTTGTTGAGTTAATAATGTATACAGAGGATAATTTATTACGTCAGATAGCAAATGCACATACAATATTTAATATATTTAATGTGTTAATATTTTTGCCGTTTATTAATACTTTTGTGAGTTTTTTAGGAGGAGAAAAGAATGAATTTAATTAAAGTAATTATTATTGGAATTGTACAGGGGTTAACAGAGTTTCTACCGGTCAGCAGTTCAGGCCATCTGGTACTTGCACTTAATCTTCTCGGCATAAAAGAAACACAACTTACTTTTGTAGTTTTTCTTCATTTTGGAACTTTAATTCCCATTTTTATTATCTTCTGGGAAGATATAAAGGGTATAATAACTTTTAAAAAGGAGAAAAGACGTTTAATCTGGTTAATACTGGTCGGTATTATACCCACAGGTTTAATGGGTTATTTTTTCGAGGACTTTTTTACAGGTTTTTTTGAATCAACTTTATTTGTAGGATATATGCTGCTTATAACAGGATTTTTGCTATATATTTCTGAACGATTAACTACAGTAAAAATAAATATTTCTCAAATGAAGGAACATAATGCTATTATTATTGGTATAGCTCAGGGGCTGGCTATATTCCCTGGCATTTCTCGTTCAGGTAGTACTATTGTAGCCTCTTTGTTTCAGGGGCTGGATCGTGATTCTGCTGCCAGATATTCATTTTTGATATCAATCCCTGTTATTTTAGGTGCAAGTTTGTTGGAATTAAAAGCTACTATATTAGGGGGTATGGAAGTTAGTTCATGGTGGTTTATAATAGTAGGAACCATAACTGCAGCTATCTCTGGTTATTTTGCTATAAAATATCTGCTGCATTTACTTAAAAAAAGAAAATTAACAATATTTGCTTATTATTGCTGGGTAATTGGGTTATTAATAATAATAGGAGAAGGAATATTTTAATAAATGTAGAAAATAAATAAAGAGGTGACCACTATGAGTAATAAAAGCAATAAAAAACAGAGTGATATAAATTCAGAAATTATTGAGAAAAGAAAAAATGAAATATTGGGTATTTTAATAATCGCAATCGGAATATTAAGTGGACTAGCTTTATTTTCACCTAATGGAGTAATAGTTGGTAATGTGGGTCAAAAACTATATGAATTTTATCATTATGTAATTGGTCAGGGCTCTATTTTAATTCCTATTTTGTTACTATTGTGGGGTATTACTCTTATTAGATTTAAGGGGCTAAGGTTTAATTCTAGATTAGCAGGATTTATAATCTGTTATATTACTATTATCTCCATTTTTCATACATATAAATATGCATCAGTTCCCCTGGAATATGCAGGTCAGGGCAGTGGTGGTGGTTATATTGGTGGAATTATAACCTGGTTATTTATAAGAATGTTTGGTAACATTGGGTCATATGTTTTATTAACAGCTTTTTTATTGATTGGTATTTTATTATGGTTTGATATATTGTTAATATCTATTATGGAAAAAATAAAAGATATAATTTCTATTATTATTAATAAATATGCAGAAATATTTAATAAGAAAAAAGAAGTAGATAATATAGAAAAAGAAGCTGATGAAGCTGATATTGTAGGAGATTATGATAAGTTTTCCGATGAGAATGAAGAGGAAGATATTTTTGAAAACTATCCTGATTCTGAAATTGGGGCTACAGAAGAAAAAGAAATAAGTGTTAGGCTACAATCCAGTGATGATAGTGAAGAGACAGAAGAAAAAACAAAAGAAGATATTAATTATAGTAAAAATAATGAAATAAGTCATGTAAATTATTCTCTACCTAATATTAATTTATTAAAGAATAAATCCAAACGAAGAAAAAAACCAGGTAACAAATCAGAAACATTGGAAAATACACTACAGAGTTTTGGAGTTGACGCCAGAGTGATTAAGGTCAGCCATGGTCCAACTATAACAAGATATGAAGTACAACCTGCTTCTGGTGTAAAAGTAAGTAAAATTGTGAGTTTAGCAGATGATATAGCACTGGCACTGGCAGCACCTGGTGTAAGAATTGAAGCACCTATACCTGGTAAAGCAGTTGTTGGTGTTGAAGTACCACATCAGAAAAACATAACAGTCTGTTTACATGATATTATATCAAGAAAAGAATTTAAAAATACAAAATCGAAATTACCGCTGGCTCTGGGAATGGGAATTGATGGAGAACCTATTGTAACTGATTTATCCAAAATGCCCCATGTCTTGGTAGCTGGTGCTACTGGTTCTGGAAAAAGTGTCTGTATAAATACTATAATTGCCAGTTTGCTTTATAAAGCTACACCTGATGAAATAAAACTATTACTTGTGGATCCTAAAAAAGTAGAGCTAAGTGTTTATAAAGGTTTACCACATTTATTTGCACCTGTGGTAACTGATCCCAAAAAAGCTTCCAGTATTTTAAAATTAGTTGTTGATGAAATGGAAAGTCGATATGAGTTATTCTCTTCAAGTGGAACGAGGGGGATTTTTTCCTATAATAAAAGTGTAGCTGAAGACGAAAAACTACCATATATTGTTGTAATAATAGACGAGCTGTCAGACTTAATGATGGTTGCTGCTAAAGAGGTTGAAGATAGTATCTGTCGATTGGCCCAGATGGCAAGAGCTGCTGGTATACACCTGGTAATTGCTACACAGAGGCCTTCTGTTGATGTTATTACCGGTCTGATTAAAGCAAATATACCAAGTAGAATATCATTTTCTGTATCATCGCAAACAGATTCGAGGACTATCCTGGATATGGGTGGAGCTGAAAAATTGTTAGGTGAAGGAGATATGTTATTTGCACCGCAGGGAAGTCAGAAACCAAAAAGAATACAGGGAGCTTTTATTGATAATGATGAAATAAAATATCTAATAGATTTTGTAAAAAACCAGGCTAATCCTGATTATGAATTTAATCTTGATGATATTAAAGAAGTAAAATTAGAAATGGATAATGATAAGGATGAACTTTATGAAGATGCTGTCAAACTGGTTGTAGAATACAGGGCATCTATATCGATGCTGCAGCGCCGTCTTCATATTGGACATTCTAGAGCAGCAAGACTAATAGATATGATGGAAGAAGACGGGATAGTAGGGCCATATGCCGGCAGTAAACCACGGGATGTACTTATTACTGAAGATGAATTAGACCAATATTTAAACAACGATAATAACAACAATACTGATGATGAACAGGAATATAATAAAATGAAAAATAAAGAAAATAAAGAAGAAATATAGAATCTAAAAATTGAGAAAATATATTATAAATACGCTGTAATATAAGTAAGGAAAACATAAAAAAAGGATTTATTATAATTTTATAGAAATTATGAATTAGAGATAATGAAAAGATATAACTTAAATAAATATTTATACAGTAAAATATTAAATTTTGAAGGGAGGTATCTGGTTGTCTTTAGGTGAACGATTTAAAAGCACACGTGAAGAAAAAGGTCTTAATTTAAAAGAAATACAAAGTAAGATCAAAATAAGAGCGAGATATTTAGAAGCAATTGAAAAAGAAAATTTTGATATTATCCCTGGTGAAGCTTATGTTAGAGCTTTTCTAAAAGGTTATGCAGACGTACTTGGTTTAGATTCGAGTGATGTACTGGAAGAGTATAATAATATGAAAGAAAAAGAAAAAAGAGACCAGGAAAGATTACAAGAAGAAAAAGAAGAAGAAAAAGAAAATAATTTATTACATAATAAAACGTTTTTAAGTACAATTATTATTGTGATGATCGTATTAGTAATTGTGATTATTATATTTAACGTTTTTCTGCTAAATGGTTCCAGAGCAGAGCTTGAAGAGGTGGCAGTTAATAGTATAAGTGTAAATGAGCAAAATACTGAAATAGTAGATGAAACTGAAGATAATAACATTCAAGAGGATAATAACATTCAAGAGGAAAAATCTGCAGTAAAAGAAACATCAAATACAAAAAGTCAGTTAGAGAATAATACAGAAGAAGTTAGTGAAACTACAACGAATACGGAAAATGAAAAAAGTATGGAATTGATAATTACTGATAGAAGTTGGGTGCAGATTATAATTGATGGTGAAAAAGAATTTGAAGGAATATTTAAAAAAGGAAATAAGAAAATATTAAGTGGTAAAGAATATCTAAGTTTAAAAATTGGAAATGCTGCAGGAGTTAAGATAAAGATAAATGATAAGGAGTTAGGACCCTGGGGAGAAAAGGGAGAAGTAGTGAAAAAAGAATTAGATTTTTAAAAGACGGATAATCCGTCTTTTTTTTTGTGTGTGCCTCGTAAATACAGGAAACAGTAGGTGTAAATCCTACCCACGCTGTTCT
>JBMCBT010000005.1:0-42942 GCA_048623215.1 Halothermotrichaceae bacterium | reverse complement strand
TACCAAGGTAGCTTTCCTCTCCTTTGATATAGCAATCACCAAAAGATATATCTGCAAATTGATTTAACTTGTCAATACAGAAATGACATCTATTCAGAGTGAAGTATGGTTTTAACCAGATTCTTATTTTTCTATCAATAAACTTTTCTTTATTTGATTGAGAAGATATTTTTAAGTTTCCCGGCCAGCCTTTATCCTCCTTGCTCCGGTAATCAAAGGATTTTAATCTATCCCCGGTAGCAAGATGATAATCTTCAAAATAATTTATTAGATTATAATTTAATGTCCTATCACAGAACAGTCCCAAAAATAATATATTGTCATCCTCTCGCTTTTCTTCCATTAAAAATTTATAAATCCCATGAAAATGGCACGATGTACCCACAACTACTATTTTATCTTCTGGATTATTTTTTATATATTCTATAACATTTTCTACTGAAACGGGTATATACTTGGATTTAGCAGACTCTAATACCTCTTTTTCTGTACTGACAGCTTCCAATCGTGCTTCTCCACTTTCTGCAGGGTCAGATCTAACTACAAAGGCTTTCTTGTACTTTTTGTTTTTAAGCAGTTGTATGATAATTTCTGTGATAAGGCCACCACTTGTTGATTTTTTTCTTATCATATCATCCTTTGTATAGGCAGTATAACATTTTTCATGATTTCCAACAAAAATATTTTCCGGATACTTTTCATTTTTATAGGAGTATAGTCTGGTATAATCAACCTGATAGCCAGGACATATTTTTAGACATAGTTCACAGTTAATACATTTGTCCTCCTTTATCTGAGGAAGATACTGTCCTGATATATATTTCATTTCCACAGCATCTACAGGGCAAACACTTTTACATATCCCACAGGAAGTACATAAACTTTTTTCAGTAGTTTTATTTATATTATTTTGGTTTGTTTTTTTACTCATATTTAACCTTTCTAATTACTAAATCACATGGCTAATCCTGATCTTTCAGTTGATTTATAGGTTTTCTATTTATTATCATTTTAACAGTAGAATATACAAACTGTTTTTCCAGAATATGCATCATCACTAGATAAATTAAAACCCCTGTAATTATCATGAGGATGAGCATTAATATACCTGAAAGGGAAATTAAATTGTCAAAAAGATATAATGCTGCAAGCATTAAAATACTGGATAAAATAATATATTTTAATTCTTTTACTATATTAATAAGACTAATATCCGTGATATATTTTAAAACATATTGATATATAATAAATTTAGCAAAAACTATAAATCCTATTGTTAAGCCTATATACTCTATACCATAAGGAGCAGCAAGATAAAGCAAGCCAGCTCGTATGGGCAGGTCTAATATTGTAGCATAAAGCATCCAGTCTGATTTGCCAAAAGAATATAATGCAGAAGAAATAACTCCAGCCTGTAGTGAATGAAATACTCCCCATATAGATAGTATAACAATTACTGGAATAGCTGGAATCCATTTTGCTCCAAAAATAATCGGGACAAAATAAGGGGCGGTGGCAGCAATGCCTGCATATGCTGGTATTGTCACGGTTCCTATAAATTTAATGAGCTTAATATATATTCTATTAAACTTCTTATAATCTGAAGTCATTTTTGTTAATAATGGAAAGCCAACCTCAGCTATGGGTTGGGTGATAAGCTTAATAACATACTGCAGCATCCTTTTTGCAAAATGATATATTCCCAGCATTTCAGAACCCAGGATACCTCCAATAATAATTTCATCAATATAATTATATAAATTATTAAAAATAGATTTTCCGCTAATAAAAATTCCAAATTTTAAATAGGGTTTTAATTGACTAAATGAAAAATACATTTTAGGAAGCCATAATTTGTTTTTATAAAATATATAAAACATGATAACAGTTAACACAAAAATACCTACTATATTACCTATTACAAAACTCATAGCCCCAAAACCCATTATGGCTAAAATGATTTTAGTTATCTGAACGACAATAAGCCTGATAGAAGTAGAAATCTTCAATACTTTCATTTTTAGTTCTTTTTTTAAAAGTGATCTAAATACCAGGTCTATAGGTTCAAAGATAAAGACCAAAGCAGCTACCCGAACCAATCTAACTGCACCGGGGGCATCAAAGAATGAGCCAATAAGTCCTGCCGAAAAATATATAATTAAAAAAGCAAAAAAACCTAACAACTGCTCAAACCAGAAAATACTGCTTAAGTCCCCATCACTGACCTCATCTTTTTGTATAATAGCTTTGGAAAATCCCATTCTAGCAATCTGTCTTGAAAAGCCTATTATTATTGTGACAATAGCTATTTTCCCAAACTCTTCAGGTGTTAATATCCGGGCCAATATAGCTAAAGTTAAGGGACTTATTAACACTGTTATCAATGAATATAATGTACTCCATTTTACACCTGATACAGCTTTGTTTTTTAAATCATTCATTATTTTCTCTCCGTTTTTATAACTTTATTTTTATCTTTATTATTAACAAATTACAACAATACTGTCTATAACAATTATCTTTGCTATATATATTATTCTTGCTTTTCGGCTGCAGCTTCCTTTATTCCGCTGACTATTTCATCAGATACAGGTATGCCGACACCTATATACTCTATTCCAGCTTTAGTTACCTCCTCTACTGAATATACATTACGCAGGTCAAAGAATATAGGACTGGACATAAGTTCTTTCATACGCTGAAGGTCAAGTCGTCTAAATTGGTTCCATTCGGTTAAAAGTACCAGTGCATCTATACTTTTCATAACCTCATATTCGTCAGCACAGTAAAGTATATCTTTTTCATAATCCTGAAGGCGCCATTTGGCTTCATGTATACCTTGAGGATCAAAGGCTTTAATATCAGCACCTTCATTAATTAACTCTGGTATAATTGTTAAAGCAGGCGATTCCCTCATATCATCTGTTTCCGGTTTAAAGCTCAAACCCAAAATACCGATGGTTTTCCCCTGAAGGTTATCCAGTCTTTTTGTTATCTTTTCTACCATATGCATTTTTTGATTTTCATTGGCCTGAATACCGGCTTCTATTACTTTAAGCTTCACATCATTATCATCTGCTATTCTGGCTATTGCTCTAGTATCTTTGGGAAAACAGCTGCCTCCGTATCCCGGGCCGGCATGGAGAAACTTACTGCCTATCCGCCCATCCATTCCCATAGCTTTTGCCACTACCTGAACATTGGCATTTACCTCCTCACATAAGACAGATAGTTCATTTATAAAAGAAATTTTAGTAGCCAGGAATGCATTGGAAGCATATTTTATCATCTCTGCTGTTTCCAGGTTAGTAAAGACAAAGGGAACATCATTTAAATAAAGTGCACGGTATACTTCCTTTAAAATACCTCTGGCTTTTTCACTTTCTGTCCCAATTACAACCCGGTCAGGATGTGTAAAGTCATATATAGCTTTACCTTCTCTTAAAAACTCCGGATTACTGACTACATCAAATTCATAGTTTTTACCACGTTCATCCAGTTGTTCCTGGATTACCTCAGCCACCTTTCTTCCTGTACCAATCGGTACTGTGGACTTGTCCACGACTACTTTATAATCATCCATATGTTTCCCTATAGTTTCGGCAACATCCAGTACATACTGCAGGTCTGCACTACCGTCATCAGCAGGAGGAGTACCTACTGATATAAAGATAACTTCACTTTCTTTAATAGCAGCTTCAACATCTGTGGTAAAACTAATACGCCCGGCATCAACATTCCGCTCCAGGATATTTTCTAACCCCTGTTCAAAGATAGGAACCCGGCCATTTTTTAATCCTTCTATTTTTTCTTCATCAATATCAACATTGATAATTGTATTACCAAAATCAGCCAGACAGACTCCACCGACAAGGCCTACATAGCCTGTACCAATTATACTTATTTTATTTTTATACAAATTTATCCCTCCTGATATTTATCTTTTAAGTATATCTATTAAATATATCTCATTAAACATATATATTCTTGAGCCAGTTTACTTCTCTGGTCAGCCCTTTTTTAAAACTTACTTCTGGGTAATAGTTTAAAAGCTTTTCTGCTTTTGAACAATCAGCTGCTGTATGCCTTACATCCCCTTTAGCAACCTGCTGATAGACTCTTTCGGCTTTCTTACCTGTTATTTCTTCAATAGCAGTTATGGCCTCATTTAATACTACCTGCTTTCCATCTCCACCTATATTAAATATCTCACCACTGACTTTGCTTTCAGCTGCCAGGATATTGGCCCTAACTATATCATCTACATGGGTGAAATTACGGGACTGTTTCCCATCTCCAAATATTGTTACAGGTTGGTTTTGCAAGATGGCTTTTATAAATATATGAAAGGCCATATCCGGCCTCTGCCTTTCACCAAATACAGTAAAATACCTTAATGATATTGTCGGTATATTAAAACTTTTCCAGTATAAATAGCAGAGGTTTTCTGCTGCCAGTTTGGAGACTCCATATGGTGAAACCGGCTGTAGTCTATTGCTCTCCTTCATAGGCAGATTATCAGTATCACCATAGACTGACGAAGATGAGGCATATACAAACTTCTGCAGCTCATTTTTTCTGGCTGCTTCCAGCAATTGTTGTGTAGCGCGTATATTGTTGTCAGTATAAATATCAAACTCCGTTCCCCAACTGGCTCTAACTCCAGCCTGTGCTGCCTGATGATACACAATGTCAATATCTGATAATAGTGATTCCAAACTTAAATTTACAATATTATTTTCAATAAAAGTGAAATTAGGGTGGTCAAAAAATCCACTCATATTATTTTCTTTTAAAGACCTGGGATAATAGTCAATAAAACAATCCACCCCAATTACCTGATCCCCTTTATCAAGCAATTTTTCTGTTAAGTGTGACCCAATAAAACCAGCACAGCCTGTTACCAATACTTTCAAGATGCCATACACTCCTTATTACAAATTTTTATTATTCTGTGAAAAAAATTAATATATATTATAACATCTATTCTGTATAATTATATCAAAAATACGATGAAAATTAAACAATATGTATATATATATTTATTACTAAAAATTAGACAACCTTTTAAATGAATATCATAAGGCAGTCTGCTAATTTTTTACCAGAATTAGTTTTTCCCATTTCTATAAGCACCAATTAAAAGATCAGCAACATCCGGCCGGGTCATCTCTATAGGAGGTCTTTTGCCGACCTTTAATAATTCTCTTACTTTTGTGCCACTTAAAAATATATGCTTTTCACTATCATGTGGGCAAGTTTTATTACTGGCCATACCTTCACAATTTTTACAATAAAAGGAATACTCAAATTTTAATGGAACAATTCCTATTTCCTCCGGGGAAAACTTCTCAAATATATCCTGAGCTTCATATGTTCCGTAATAATCCCCAACTCCAGCATGGTCTCTACCTACAATAAAATGAGTACAGCCATAGTTTTTGCGGCAGAGAGCATGAAACACTGCTTCTCTAGGCCCAGCATAGTGCATAGCTGCAGGAAAAACTACCATCATCGACCTCTCTGGCGGGTAATATTTGCCTAAGACAAGTTCATAACTTTTAATCCTTAAGTTTGCAGGGATATCACCAACCTTAGTTCTTCCTACCAGTGGACTTAAAAATAAACCATCTACAGTTTCCAGGGCACATTTCTGTAGGTATTCATGGGCCCGGTGAATAGGATTTCTGGTTTGAAAAGCAACAACATTTTGCCAGCCTTTACACACTATCATTTTTCTTGTCTCGGCAGGAGTTTTTCTGTATTTAAGAAAATCATCATATTTTAAATGTCTGATAAGAGATATTTTTCCTCCCAATAAAATTGTATCCCGTTTATAAATCTGATTTACACCAGGATGTTCTATCTCTTTAGTTTTATATACTATTTCAGCTTCCTTCTCCTCATCATAGGTATAGATATCAGATAAATGTAGAACAGCATAAAGCTGTTCATCTTCTTCAAAATATAAAGCAACATCATTGCCTATTTTTAGACCGGAAGCCTCTTCTTCTGTTACCCCCAGCACCATAGGAATAGTCCAGACAGTGCCATCAGCAAGCCTCATATCTTCTATAACATTTTTATAATCAGCTTCTACCATAAATCCTTCCAGTGGGCTAAAAAGGCCTACAGCAATATTTTCTATTACCTGTAATTCATCTCTATTTAAATAAAGTGCTTTCATTTTAAGTGCCTTATTCACCAGCTCTTCTCTATCCTCAGCCTGAACAACCCGATTAATCAGTTTTCCCCCATGCGGTTTTATCACTTATATTCCCCCTATTCTTATTCAATAACTCCATAAGAATAGTATGACATGAAGGTATTATTTGTGAATACTAACCAACCCCCCTACTAACTGCTTTAGACTGGTAAATATTATCTATCATCTTCCTTGGAGCCGGCTATTTTTCTCCTTATAAATCTTTTTATATTATCAGGGAAGTAAGCATAGAATAATCTGCCAAAAGGATATGTATAATAATATAGTGGTAGGTTTAATTTTTTTACTGCAGATAATTGTACTCCGGCTAATTCTCTCTGACGTTTTTTATACTTAAACTTTTTATGCCAGTAACTATTGGTATAGACCCAGTGTGTTCCGATATTTTCAGGAATATTGGCCAGTTTCCAGCCTTTTTCTGCAAAGTTTATCCACATCCTGAGATCAATAATATTTTTTACATCAGGATAGCCTCCAACCTGCTGCCAGGCCTCTTTTCTAAACATTACTACTGTATGAGCAAAAGGAATATATTTGGACATGGCTGTTATAAGCTCTTTATGTTCAAGAGGAGGCATACGCAGATATTTTTCATCTCTATTTTTATCTATAAGCTGATAATATCCTCCAACCATACCGATTTCCGGGTTTTTATCAAGGTATCCGGCCTGGATTTTCAATCTATTGCTGGTGCTGGTATCATCTAAGTCCTGTATAGCTATATATTTCCCCCGGGCCTTATCAACTGCAAAATTCAATGCTTTTGCTCTACCTAACCGCCCCGGGAAAAATACCCTTGCTTTTTTGTTTTCCTGCTCCAGTTTTTCCAGTAAAGAAGGAGTTTTGTCTGTAGAGCCGTCATCTACAATAATAAACTCATAGTTATCATAATTCTGTTTTAAAATACTGGGTATAGCCCTATTATGAAAATATTTTTCTCCATTATAAATCGTGAGAACTACACTTACTTTTGGCTTTTTTGTAGGCATCTTCCTTCACTCCTTCCAATTATACTTCTGCCTTTTTAGGTGTTTTTAAAACAATCTTTATTGTTTTATACCACAGTTAAACACCTTTTCCCTATCTGCCCACACTCAACAATTCCTGAATATCTTCCCAGGTTATCGCCTGTAGTGGGTCAACATTGTTTTCTATAATATTATTGAAGAGCTCTTCTTTTTTCTGCTGGAGTTTTATCATTTTTTCCTCTACAGTTCCACGTGTTATCAGCTTATAGACCATCACTCTTTTTTCCTGGCCCAGTCGGTGAGCTCTATCTGTGGCCTGGCGTTCAACCATCGGATTCCACCAGGGGTCTACATGAACAACAATATCAGCAGCAGTCAGATTCAAGCCGATACCTCCAGCTTTCAGGCTGATAAGAAAAGCCTGAATATCATTGTCATTATTAAATCTATTTACTCTTTCCATTCTTTTACGGGTACTGCCGTCAAGATATTCAAAGATTATCCCTTTACTGTTGAATTTGTCTCTAATCAATTTCAACATCTTGACAAACTGACTGAAGATTATCAGTTTATGGCCTCCGTCAACAGCATCTTCTACCAGTTCCATCAATGCTTCGATTTTTCCAGATTGATCTTTTTTTTCGACCTTATCCAGTACCAGTGAAGGATGATTACAGACTTGCCTTAGTCTGGTCAGCGCAGCCAGGATGTTGATATGTGAGCGGTTAAACCCTTTCTCTTCAACTGTCTGCAGCAGTTCTCCCTTTACCTGCTCCAGTATAGTCCGGTAGGTATCTTCCTGTAGTTTGGTCATCTCAACCGGCTGGATATTAATTATTTTTTCCGGAAGCTCTGTCAGTACTTCTTCTTTTTTACGGCGCAGGATAAAAGGTGCAACCCTTTCTTTTAGTTTTTTCAATTTGCCGGTATTATTATCCTTACTGATAGGATTAATAAAATCTTTTTTAAATTTATTATAATTCGATAGATAACCCGGCATTAAGAAATCAAATATAGACCAGAGTTCATCTATAGAGTTTTCCAGTGGTGTACCGGTCAGAGCCAGTCTTTTGTTAGAATTTATTTGCTTTACTCCCCGGGCCCTTTTGGTACGATGATTTTTGATATGATGAGCTTCATCCAATATACAAAATTCAAATCCAGTATCCGTATTATTTATTTTCTTATAATCCCGGCTGATAATAGAGTAAGATGTAATAACCAGGTCATACTCACCTAATTCAGCAAGCATTTCTTCTCTCTTAGCAGGTGTTCCGTAATAGACCATAGATTTTAACCCGGGGAAATATTTGTCCACCTCTTCCTGCCAGTTATAAATCAGAGTTCTGGGGCAGACAACCAGTGAAGGGTTTTCCCGGTTAAGGCTTTTGATAAGGGTCAGAGTCTGAACCGTTTTACCCAGCCCCATATCATCTGCCAGTATACCTCCAAAGTGATATTTGTTTAAAAAATGAAGCCAATAATAACCTTCTTTCTGGTAATTACGCAGTATATTCTGAACTTCTGCAGGGATTTGAACCTCTTTTACCAGAGTATCTCCACTGATATCATTATCCAGTTCATTATAGACTTTATTTCCCTTAAATGATATACCTGTTTCTTTTATTAGTTTTCTATAATAAAGTAAATTATAAAAATTGCTCCTGTAAACATCATTTTCTTTATCCGATTCAGCCAGGTCTAGTAGGTCGTTTACTCTATTTTCCTCTTCACTCTCCTGAAATATAAAGTATTGATTGTCAACTCGTATATAGGATTCCCCCTGTTTATTACGGGAAACCATCTGCTGCAGCTGATTGCGGGTATAGGTTTTTCCACCAAGGTTATAGGTGATTTCAAACTCAAACCAGTTAATACTGTCTGAATCATTATCTTTTAATTCTATCACCGGTTTTAAATCAACTTTACTGATTTCAATACTATCAAATGCTTCTGTGGTTTTTATTTGCCAGTCTTCAGGAAGATGTAAAAAACCATCAGTAATAAATTCTTTAATATCAGATTCACTCCGCAGGATAAACTCATCAGGGCGGACTCTAAACCCGTATCTATCCATCAGGTCAAGTAATTCCTGTACTGGCTGGTTATCCTGAAGATACCAGAGATGCCGGTCTTTTCTGGAGCGGGTATATTCCTTTTTTTCCAGGTCTATCCCCAGCATTTCGATACCGCTAAAGTTTTTACCATCAATTTCTATATTTGCTCTACAGCTAATTGCCTGGTCATAATAATCAAACTTCAGCTCAATGACAGGCTCTCTGCGAATTAGTTCATATTTTTTCAGGTTATCATCAATTTTAATGGAATACTTTTCAGCCAGGACAGGTAATATTTCAAATAAAAATTCGCCTTTTCTATCATCTGGTATTACTATATTATTGGGAAGCTCCCTGATTTCTTTCATTCTGACAGGATGCAGCGTTGAGTCAAAGACAGACCAGAAAACATCACTATATTTGGCCTGTTTTATATCATAACTAAGATTATCTAGTTTTATCTGTACCTCATCTTCATTTCCACTCAGTACCATATCCGGTATCAATACTTCTCCAGTCTGCACTACTTCATCAGTTTCCATTAAAAAAACCGGACTTTTCTCAATTAGCTTCATAATAAAATCAAAACTATCCCTATCCTTTGTCAGCAGAAAAGAATTTTCTGTCTGGCTTCTGGTAGTTTCCAGCTCGGCAAACTTATTTATATTTTCTATATCTTTGCTGTTTACAATACTTTTTAATCTATTATTATATAAGAGAAAATTGTCATGTATATATGAAATTATTTTTTCTATTTTTCTACTGCTTATCTGATCAGACTGTAGTGTTATTTTAAAGTTTACCAGGCTGTCATCAATTAAACCTTTAATATAATATTTTAATCCTTCTCTTGCTAATTCTTCCTCAGTTTTGCTTAATTCCAGTAATTTCTGGTACCCTCTTTCCAGTTTTTTTTGACTTTTGATAACTGGATAATCTTCTTTTAAAAATTTATACAAGACTGCTATTGTATGTTTACATACCGGGCTCCAGTCATAAGGGCAGCTGCAGTCATTATCATAATAAAGCCTCCCCTGTTCTATAAAGACATCAATATGTACTTTATACTGGCGGCTGCCGATTACAACAGCTTCAAGGATATAGCGTTTGTTGTCTTCAACTGTATAATCATAAGAATACACATGGTTGTTCTGATAATATCTTAAACCACGGTTAAAGATAGTATTTTTTACTGTATTTTTTAATTCATTAATTAGTGACACTGGAAACACCTCTTTTTTAAACAAAATTATCCAGGCCTTAAGCACACTTATTTAGCCCGTCAATATGTGGATGTTTTTTACAGGTTGTATTTGCAGAGTTTTTTATATTATTATAAGCGTATTATATTATTATATCATCCCGGCAGCTATTTTTAAAGAAAACAGAAAAACCCTATCTTCAGTACTTAAAAGAAAAACTTAAGTACCTTTGATAGGGTATGTGCGTTTTTTTAGGCTTTTAGCTTTTTAGGCTTTAGTCTCTGAGTACTTTTTTAATCTCTTCAACACTGGCTACCTGTCCTTTGAACTTTACTTCATCTTCTACAGCCAGTGCCGGTGTTGTCATAATACCGGCTTTAGCAATTTCAGCATAGTCTTCTACTTTTAGTAAATCAATATCTACTCCCAGTTCATCGGCAGCTTTTTCTGTATTTTCAGCCAGTTTCTTACAGTTAGCACAGCCGCCTCCGTAAATTTTAATCTTCATAATATCTCCTCCTCATATTAGTCACATGATTATATTAAATAAATAACCAACTCCAATAATTGATATCCCCACTACTGCTACAAAAATAGCAATTAATTTGGGTTTTATTACTTTCTTTAAAATAAGCATTTCCGGTAGTGATAGTGCTGTTACGGACATCATAAAACTTAAGGCAGTCCCCAGGGCTACTCCTTTGCCCATAAGAGCCTGAGCTATTGGTATAGTACCAGAAGCACTTGAATAGAGAGGTATCCCTATAACAACTGCTGCAATTACTGCCAGTGGGTTTCCCTGTCCAGCATATTGTGTCAGTAGCTCTTCTGGTGCATAACCATGTAATAGTGAGCCAATGGCTATACCTATAAGTACAAACTTCCAGATTCTACCCACTATTTCTTTTACCTGACTTCTGGCATAGTTTAACCTATCTTCCCAGGACATTTTGATCTCTTCTTCTTCATCCATCTCAATCTGATATACATATTCTTCAACAAGGTGTTCTAAACCTAAATGCCCGATAACTATACCTCCTATTGTACCAACAACTACACCACTTATCAAATAAAGTGTGCCTATTTTCCAGCCGAAAATAGAATATAGCATAATCAAAGCAACAGTATTGACAATAGGTGAGGTAATCAAAAAAGAAAAGGTCATCCCCAGAGGCACACCTGATTCAACAAACCCAATAAAGATAGGTACTGTTGAACATGAACAAAATGGTGATACTACCCCCAGTAGAGAGGCAAATAGATTCCCCAAATATGCTGATAGTTTTTTTAAAAGACTATCATCTTCCTTAACTTCCCTGCTTAACAACTTTTTCGTCTTTTCCGGTGGAAAAAAACTGCGGAGAATTGATATAAAAAATATCATAATCATTAACAAAAACATTATCTTTAATACATCATAAATAAAAAAGTGTACTGCTGCACCCAATTTGCTTTCTGGCAGCAAATTCAACCAATTATATGCTATAATATCAGCTATCCATTTAAACATAATTTTTAGTTCCTCCCCTGTTATTTACTGAATTCATAAAATAAATACTTCTTTTTGTTCAGATACGACATTTCTATCTTTTTATCGTATTATCTTTCTTATCTACTCACTGCAACTCCATTTTTTTTAATTTTTCCTGCCTGCTTTTTATATCCTCCCTGATTATATTATCAAGACAAGAGAAAAAGTTAACTATACAGGGAGTCCGCAGGCTGTAATGCACATTTAAGCCTTCTTTTTTTGACTGCACAAGCCCGGCTTTTTTCATATGGCCGAGATGTTTGGATACCGAAGACTGGCTGGTTTCTGTAATCTCCTCCAGTTCACAGACACATTTACTGCCTTCTTTTGCCAGAACATCTACTATCTGCATCCTAACTGGATGTGCTATTGCTTTTACAATCTCTACTCTGGCTTTATATATTTCCTTTGTCATGTTATCACCTGACTTCCCGGTTGATTTACTTTACTCCACCTTTTTACTTCAGTAATTTTCTCCAACAATTTATTCAAATACTTTAACTATATTATATTACTATATTACCATATGGGAATATAGTTTGCAAGTCTTTATTTTGCAGTTATATTTTACGCAAAATTATGCTTAAAATTTCAGGTAATTCACCCCTGTACCAGCATAATTTTTAATTTTAGTAAAAATACCTGGTGTTTCCTTTTGCGGTTTTAGCTTTGTGTTTAATTGCTTATCTTTTATCAAAAGGCTGTTGTTTTCTATCATAATTTCTGCACTACCAGCAGACAACCGTTCTACTCTTTTTAACCCTTCTTGCAAACATTGGTTTCTGCTGCTGATAGAATGAACATCTGAACCAATTAACTGAACTAAATTATTTTTCACAAAAAGTTCAGCTGTTTTTTTAACTTTTTTACCAAACTTACCTAACAGACTGCTGGCATTAACCTGGGCATATATACCATTTTTAAACCAGTAATATAAAATATCTGGTTCGGCAGCTATATCTTTATATCTTTCAGGATGGCTAATAATGGGGTTATAACCGGCTGTTTTTAGTTTATATAGAACACTTTCCGTATATTTCGGTATTTTAACCGTAGGTAATTCTATCAAAATATAACTACCGTGATTAAGAGTTAATACCTGTTTTTTTTGAACTTTATCTGCTAAATCAATAGTAATAAAAACCTCTGCACCAGGATATAATCTTATATTTATTCCTTCCCGGTATAAACATTGTTGTAGACTAAGTATTCTTTTTATAGTAGTTGAAGGCGTCATATAGTAACCACTATCCATACAATGTGGTGTAACAACCAACCCTTTTATACCCTGTTTTTCGCTCTGCCGAGCTATTTTTAATGACTCATCCAAATTTTTAGCACCATCATCTACACCAGGTAATATGTGACTGTGAATATCTATCATAATTATGTCCCCTCGTATAATATAATTTAATTTTTTCACTCTCTTTTATTATATTAAAAATATACTAAAAAATCCATAGTTATAAGGTAGTAAATAGAAATTATTTTTATGAAAACCCTAAGAATTAAAGACATGTTGTAGAACAATTTGATATTATACTGAATATATTATAAATAACTATTCATTTGAGGTGATAATATGGCAAGAAGATGTCCGGCAAATACCCAACCTTATACAATTCAACAGGGAGACACGTATTTTAAGATAGCCAGAAGATATAATACTACAGTCATAGCCCTCAGAAGAACTAACCCTGATGTTGATCCCAGAAACCTAAAGGTTGGACAGCAAATATGTATACCATCATTAAGACATTAATAAATTAATTTTTATATAAACCCCTGGTCAATCAGGGGTTTATTCATTTTTTTAACAATTTTGTGATATAATTTTATAAGAAGTTTCCAGTATATCTATTATATTTATTATCTTAAAACTTGACATCACATTTTAAATTAGTTATAATTGTAAATACATTAAAACATATCGATTTACTTGGTTTTTGGTTGGCATTATTTTTATAGTCCTTATTTATCATTTCCTGCCTTTTTATTCTTATAAAAAGTTTTAAAAACGCAAATGAAAAATTCCATAATAAAACAGGAGGTAATTTTAATGGCGATTTATGAAAATGTTACAGAATTAATCGGAAACACACCTATATTAAAACTAAATTCATTAACCAGTTCAGACGAAGCTCAAATTTTACTTAAAATTGAAAAAAATAACCCAGGAGGCAGTATTAAAGACCGTATTTGTTCCAGTATGATAAAAACTGCTGAAGAAAATGGCAAGCTCAAACCAGGCGGAACTATTGTAGAGCCAACAAGTGGTAATACTGGTATCGGTCTTGCTTTAATTGGAGCAGCAAAGGGTTATAAAGTCATACTTACTATGCCTGAATCTATGAGTGTTGAAAGAAGAAAAATCCTAAAAGCTTATGGTGCTAAAATAGTTCTTACTCCAGGTGAGAATGGTATGAAAGGTGCTATCGATAAAGCCAGAGAAATAGCTGAAGAAAACGAAAATACATTTATACCACAGCAATTTCAAAACAAAGCTAACCCGAAGATTCACCGTAAAACGACTGCCCGGGAGATTAT
The DNA here is from genome assembly GCA_048623215.1 of Halothermotrichaceae bacterium. Classification (GTDB taxonomy): domain Bacteria; phylum Bacillota; class Halanaerobiia; order Halanaerobiales; family DTU029; genus JBMCBT01. The sequence goes on along the minus strand of JBMCBT010000005.1, from coordinate 28,411 downwards.
TGAAGACACTGAGGGCAATATTGATTATTTTGTAGCAGGGGTTGGAACCGGAGGTACTCTTACCGGGGTTGGAGAGATATTAAAAGAAGAAATAGATAAAATACAAATAATAGCTGTTGAACCTGACAATTCTGCAGTACTCTCAGGCGAAGGCCCGGGCCCACATAAAATACAGGGTATTGGAGCTGGCTTTATTCCTGATGTTCTTAATACTGAGATTATAGATAGAGTCATCAAGGTAAAAAATGAAGAATCTTTAGAAACAAGCCGAAAATTAGCCAGAAAAGAAGGGCTTCTGCTAGGTATTTCTTCCGGAGCAGCTGCTGCTGCCGCAGTAAAGCTGGCTAAAGAAGTTGGTCCAGATAAAACAATTGTCACCATAGCTCCTGATAGCGGGGAACGATATTTGAGTACAGAGTTGTTTGAATAATTTAATGATATTTTTTATTAAGCAAACTCCATTCCTGGTATATTTTTCAGGAATGGAGTTTTTTCAATATCACTATTTATATTTTATCTTAATTATTTCAGCATTTTTTTTACACCTATATTATTTTTTGTCACTTAAAGCATTTTCTATAGATTTTAAATATGCCTTGCTGGTAACAGTAGCTTCAGAGATGACATCAACATTTACTTTTTGGTTTTTAAGAACTCTATCAAACAACTTTTCAGTTACTTCAGGTTGTGATATTAATATATCTTTAGCTACAGTTATCTCTATTATCCTATGATCTTTCACTTTTATTTTTAGTTCATTAGAAAATCTACCAGCCTCGTAAACACCGACATATGAACCATCCTCTATTGTAGATAAATCTATATTTTTTATATTTTCATCTACTACAGTTTCTAAATTTCTACTGATATAGTATAGACCCCCTGCTCCAATAAGTATCACCAGAGCCAGCACAGCTAAAATTACTTTTACATAAGTTTTCACAAAATATTCCTCCTTTATTTTTTATAGCACACATCTAATATATATTTTACCTCTTCTTCAATTAATTTTAATACTTCTTCCCTGGTAGACTTAGTTCTCCTTTTGATATAAAACAGCAGAATACCGTGCATAGCAGAACTGATAAGATTTCTTTTCATTTCCAGTTGGGTTTCAGGAATTAAGCCTGCACTAACTCCTTCTCTTAATGCCTCGTCCAGTAAAAAGACAACTTCAGGGGCTTTATCAGACACATCTCCAATATCTTCTAAATAAACAAGTTGAAAAACATTAGGATTATCTATAAAAAACTCTACATAAGATCTAATTGATGTAACTATTTGTTCTTTTATCCCTTTACCTTCGGCAATATTACTTAACACATAATCCTTACATTTATCCATAAATTGATCTCCGCATTGAATTAGCAAATCATTAAGGTCATCAAAATAATTGTACAATGTTCCTGGTGAAAAACCAGCTAGATTGGCCACCTTTTTTACTGTTAAATTAGTAACACCCTCATTTTTTATAATTTTACTGGCTGCTTCTATAAAATAACCTTTTTTCCTCTGTTCCTGAATAATTTTTTTATCCATAAAAGCACCTTGCCTCTCTCTATCAAAACCACAAATATTTAAACTTATATAGCAACGACCCTGCTGGTTAAGCTACTATTTTTTCATTAATTAACTGAGCAAATCTTTCAATATTTTCTTCAATTATATTGGACTCACTTTCATTTGCTCCGGCCATCTTTTTTATAATTATTCTTTCCAGAAAGTTCATTTTATTAAAATCAAATCCTCCACCAAAATTCTTAACAGCAGTAGCTTTTTCTATTAATTGCTCTGGATAATTATCCTTTATCTGTTTTCTGGCAGTATCCTCTTCACTCATACAGCAGATAAACAAACCAACGGTTTTCTCTTTTAGTTCATTTAACCTTTCCTCGCAAAATTTTCTGGCTTCTTTTCTGATCTGCCCCATATAAACAGAACTACCGATTATAACTTGATCATATTTACTGATATCAATATTTTTTGCCTTTTTTAGATTTTCCAGTTTAACATCTCCATTTAGTTTTTTTAATAGTTTTTCTGCACATTTTCCGGCAGCACCATGTTTTGTGGCATAGGCAATTAAAGTTTTCATATTAAATTCCTCCCGTTTTATTCATATTTTGAATGTCGTTCATTTTATGAATAAAGTTTACCACAGTCCTACACTTCTGTCAAGACAACTTTTGTTTAAGTTCATAAATATCCTTCATTCTTTTATGTTTTCATTATATTTTTTTCTTAACTTCTTTTTTGTTATATAACTACCATGTCCAGGATAAAGTCTTTTAATATCTATATCTAAAAGTTTCTTCCAACTATTTAATAATTTTTTTCGATCTTCAAGAAAAGGAGGATATACAGACCCACAAAGTGATGCCGTCATTATTAAATTCCCTACAAAAGCATCACCATTTGATAAAATAATTGAAATAGAATCTTCAGAATGTCCAGATGTATAGATACACTTTCCATCAATTCCTATTTTATCAAGGTAAAAAGTTTTTGAAAAGGTGATGTCAGGAACAATTACTTTTCCCTTTCTTAATAATTTTGCCCCTTTTTCATGTACTAAAATTGGGATTTGGTACTTTCTTTTTATCTTATGTAAATCAGAAATATGATCATAATGTACATGGGTTATAATTATTAAATCAATTTCTGATAATGAAAGATTATATTTGATAAGCTCTTTTTCCAAATTCTCCATATCATCGTTTCCCGTATCAACTAATATATTTTTCTTGTCCGTTGTTATTAAATAAACATTAGTCCGCCCGGATTTAATTTTATATGTTTTTATTGTGTCTTCTAACTTATGATTTTTATTACTAGAACCTGGATTAACTGAACTCTCTATATATTCATTTTCAGCTAAAACAAATTTCACGTTCAAAATAAGTATTATAAATAGACAAAAATACAATAATATTTTATACATTTATATTTACCCTCTTCCCCATTAAATTAGTTGATTTTCCTCCCCTTTTGATAATACTAAACATAAGACATTTCAACTATTTCTAATTTATCATAAGAGGGTATCTATTTCATTAACATATGTTAATCAATATCTAATTTTGAATTAATTCTGCTTAATGTTACAGGCGATATGCCTAAATAAGATGCAATATGATATTGTTTTACGCGGTCTTTTAACCGGGGATATTGTTCTAAAAATTTAATGTATCTTGTTTTAGCATCCTCTAATAATAATCTACTCTCCCTTTTTTCCTTTAATATATAGGCTCTGTCAACAACTCTTTTAGCAAGAATATTCCAGCAAAAATTTTCTTCTAACAATTTTCTCCATGAGTTATAATCCGTAACTAATATATTTGAATCTTCCATTGCTTTTATATAAAATTTTGAGCTCTCTCCTCTAAAAAAGTTTTCATACATGATATTATCACTCCATAGTTTTATTATAGAAAAATAAACATAATAATATCTAAAAAGATGCCTGATAACAGGCATCTTTTAATCACACAGCTTATCCTCTAATTGTCTCATTCTTCTTTCCAGTTCTTTAACAGTTTCTCCTATAGGATCAGGCAGTTCGGTATGGTTGAGTTGAAGTTCTGGGTGTATCGGCTTTCCCTTGTGCCGTACCACTCTCCCGGGTATTCCTACCACTGTACTGTTTGGCGGTACATTATCAAGAACTACAGAGCCAGCACCGATCACTGCATCATCACCTATAGTAATTGAACCCAGAACTTTAGCTCCAGCACCAATCATTACATCATTTCCTATGGTGGGATGCCTTTTGCCTTTTTCCTTGCCTGTACCGCCTAAAGTTACTCCCTGAAAAAGTGTTACATTTTCACCAAGCTCAGTTGTTTCTCCTATAACAACTCCCATACCATGGTCTATAAAAAATCCTTTGCCTATTTCTGCTCCAGGATGTATTTCAATACCTGTAAAAAACCTACTGATCTGTGATATAACTCGCGGTAATGTCCTTAAACCCAGTTTATAAAGCCAGTGTGAAAATCGATGAATTACAGCAGCATGTAATCCTGAATATGCCAGTAAAACTTCTACTATATTGTTAACAGCAGGGTCTCTTGCAAAGACTGCTTTTATATCTGCTCTTATGTTATCAAACATATATACCCCTCCTTTATTCACTTTACACACCTTTTATTAAGTACTTATTATATAAATACTTATTTTATTAAACCCAGTAATTTACTCAACTTTTTATTATTATACCATGTATTTATTACATTTCAAGGTAAATAATTAACTTTTTCATATGTATTAGGACTTTAGTCCTATTCGATGCGAATTTTCTGTAAAATTAAAGGAGTTTCTTTCTAAATGTCTAATATTAATAATAATAGTTATATTTTGGTATTTTATTGAAGGGGTGATTGTTATTAAAGATAATATCATTACTTTAATTGAAAAGAAACGAAAAGAGCTCCATTTTTTAGTCAAAAAAAAGGACTCAATAGATAATAATATTATTAAAAAAAGCCAGGAACTGGATTTATTAATAAATAAATACAATCAAAAAGAAATATAAACAAACAGGTTCAATCCTTAGGACTGAACCTGTTTGTTTTACTCATTTTGTTCTTCAAAAAATTTTTGTCCTATATCTGTTCGATAATGCATATCTTCAAAGGAAACACTTTCTTCAATATATTCATAAACCTGATTTATAGTATCAAAAAGTCCATCTCCAAGAACTGTAATACCAATTACCCTTCCACCGTTAGTAACATAGCCTTTTCCTTCTTTTTTAGTTCCCGCATGGAATAATAATACATTATCATATTTGTTCAGTTCATTTATTCCCTCTATTTTAAATCCTGTTTTAAAAGCTATAGGATATCCACCTGATACCAGTACTACACAGGCAGCAGTTTTCTTATCCCAGGTTAATTCTTTTTCCTGAAGGCGGCTTTCAACAACAGCCTCCATTAACTCTACTATATCTTCTTTCATTCGAGGTAAAATCACCTGTGTTTCCGGGTCACCAAGCCGGGCATTAAAATCAAGAACTTTTGCTCCACCATTAGTGATAATCAACCCTACATATAGTATACCCTGGTAGTTGATTCCTTCAGCCTGAAACGCTTTGATTGTCGGTTTTAAAATCTCTGTACAAACTTCTTTCCATAATTCATCAGTCATAAATGAAGTGGGACTATAGGCTCCCATCCCGCCTGTATTAGGGCCTTCATCTCCATCAAATATAGCCTTATAATCCTGAGCAGGCGCAAGTGGCAAAATGTGTTTTCCATCTGTCAAAACAAGTATAGATACTTCTTCTCCCTCAAAAAAATCTTCAATTACTATTCTATCACCAGCATCACCAAAAATTCGTTCTTCCATAATTTTTAATACTGCAGATTCAGCCTGTTTCTTATTGGTAGCAATTGTAACACCTTTTCCTGCAGCCAGTCCCTCAGCTTTTATCACTATAGGATAGTCAGCTGATTTAAGATAATCCATTGCCTGATTTGGGTCAGTGAAGACTTCATATTCAGCTGTAGGAATATCATACTTATTTAAAATTTCTTTGGCAAATACCTTGCTTCCTTCTATCTTAGCTGCTTTTTTATTGGGCCCAAAAATTTTTAATCCCCTGGAATTAAATTCATCAACAATCCCATCAACTAATGGTTTTTCAGGGCCCACTATGGTAAGGTCAATATCTTTTTCCTGCGCAAAGTCGGCAAGAGCCTCAATATTATCACTGGCTATATTAACAGTCTCAGCCAGGTGCAGCATCCCATCATTACCTGGTGCTGCATAAATTTTTTCCACACGTTCACTTTGGTATATTTTCCAGACCAGTGCATGTTCCCTGCCTCCACTACCGACAACCAGGACTTTCATTTTACCCCTCCTTATTTTTTGATAGCCTCTTCTCTTTTCGGCCCTATACCGATTATTTTTATCGGTACATTGGCTGCTGATTCTATTTTTTCTACATAATTTTTTGCATTTTCAGGAAGATTCTCATATATACGTATCTGGGTTATATCTTCTTCCCAGCCCGGCAGTGTTTCATAGACAGGTTTACACTCCGACAACTGCCCAAGTTCTGCCGGGAATTCTGAAATATCAACACCACGATAATCATAACCAGTACATATTTTTAATTCTGCAATACCACTTAATACATCAAGCTTGGTTAAAGCAATTTCAGTAAGACCATTAACTCTAACAGCATGTTTTATAATAGGTATATCAAACCAACCACAGCGTCTGGGTCTTCCAGTAGTTACACCATATTCATGCCCCTTTTCCCGTAAATCCTTCCCTATCTTACCTTCAAGTTCGGTTGGGAATGGCCCTGCACCAACTCTGGTTAAATAGGCCTTGGCTACACCAATAACATCATCTATTGCTGTTGGCCCCATACCAGTACCGGTACAAACACCACCTGCTGTTGGATTAGAAGAAGTTACGAAAGGATATGTACCATAATCAACATCCAGTAATGTTCCCTGAGCTCCTTCAAAGAATATCTTTTTATCCTGAGCCCGGGCTGTTTCCAGGAGAAGTGAACTATTTATAACATACGGTTTTATTTCTTTAATATATGGTTCCATCTGTTCAATTATCTTTTCTACTTCCATTTTTTCTGCATTATATACTCTTTCTAATATCAGATTTTGATATTCTAAAGTTTTAGAAAGTTTCCGATAAAAGCGGTCTTTATCCAATATATCTACAATTCTTATCCCTCTGCGTGCAGCTTTGTCTGTATAAGCAGGGCCTATCCCCTTACCGGTAGTACCGATTTTGGAATCCCCTTTGCGCTGCTCTTCAAGAGCATCAAGCCTTTTATGATAGGGCATAATTACATGTGCCGTCTCACTTATAAAAAAGTTATCAAGACTAATCTTTCTATCTCTTAATCCCTGTAGTTCTTCTACAAGAGCTTCAGGGTCTACTACTACTCCGTTTCCAATTACATTCATCTTTTCAGGATATAATATGCCTGAAGGAATTAAATGCAGCTCAAATTTTTCATCACCTACAATAACTGTATGTCCGGCATTATTTCCTCCTCCAAATCTTACTACTACATCAGCTGTTTGAGCCAGCATATCAGTTATCTTTCCTTTTCCTTCATCTCCCCACTGAGCACCTACTACAATTTTGTTTGACATTTTTTGTCTGCTTAAACCCTGCTGGTTTAAGCTCCCTCCTCTCTAGTTAAACCTATTCTCCTAAATATTTTATTTATTTCTTTTAAAAATAAATTATAATCAAAAATAGCTTCTATTTCAGCTTCAGTTAGATATTTACTTATATCCTGGTCATCTTTGATCAATTCTTTATAACTTGACTGGTCTTCCCAGGCTTTCAGTGCATTTCGTTGAGCCAATTGGTAAGCATCTTCACGTGTTAACCCTTTGTCAACTAAAGACAACATTATCTTCTGTGAAAATATAAGCCCGTGAGTTCTTTTTAAATTATCCTTCATTTTATTTTTATTAATTAATAACTCGTCTAATACCATTTTAAATTTTTGAAGCATATAATCAACAAGTATTGTGCTATCAGGTATTATAACCCGCTCAACCGAAGAATGAGTCAAATCTCTTTCATGCCATAAAGATATGTTTTCAAGACCAGGTACCACATTACCGCGGACAACTCTGGCCAGACCGGATATACGCTCACAGACAATAGGATTTTTCTTGTGAGGCATAGCTGAAGAACCTTTCTGCCCTTTTCTAAAACCTTCTTCAACCTCAAGGATATCTGTCCGCTGTAAATTGCGGATTTCAGTTGCAAACTTTTCCAGTGAGGCGGCTATTAAAGCCATATTGTTTAATAAATCTGCATGCCTGTCCCGCTGTAAAATCTGATTGGAAACAGCTGCCGGTTCTAATTCTAATTCTTTACAGGCAACCTTTTCTACTTCTGGATCTATACTGGCATATGTACCTACTGCTCCGGAAAACTGTCCTACACTTACAATCTCTTTTATATTTTTCATCCTCTGGAGATGACGTTTTATTTCCTGATACCAGACTGCAAGCTTTAATCCCCAGGTTACAGGTTCACCATGAACTCCATGAGTTCTCCCAATCATAACAGTATCTTTATGTTTTACTGCTTCTTTCTTAAGAGTATTTTCCAACTGTTTTAAATCTTCAATAATTATTTCTACCGCCTGTTTCATCTGTAAAGCCAGGGCGGTATCTTTAACATCTGATGAGGTAAGGCCCATATGTATGTATTTTGATTCATCACCAAGGGTTCCGTTAATCCCCTCTACAAATGCCAGAATATCGTGTCTGGTTGTTTTTTCAATCTCTTTAATCTTATCGATATCCAATTCAATATCCTTTTCAATTTTTGCCATTGCCTCACCGGGTATTTTGCCCAGTTTGGCCCACCCTCTACAGGCGGCCAGTTCTATATCAAGCCAGAGCCTGTATTTGTTGTCTTCAGTCCATACCTGCTTCATTTTTGGCAAACTATAACGACTTATCAAGAATTATCTCCCTTTCCCCTTATAAATCTATTTATTTTTATGCTTTTTACCACGTCTTAATCTTAGCAAATATTGACTGTGGTTGTCAAGGAAAGTAATAAATAAACCCTCTCTGATTAAAATATAAAAGTAATAACTAACAGAAGGATTTTATAATGATTTCAAGAATATATATTGAGAGGAGATAGATATTATGTCGGAAAATATAACTATTAATCAACAGAAAAAAATAATTATTTCAGGAAATAACAGCAGTCAGAGTGTTGAAATTAGCAAGAGTGCAGTCAATAACGGATTTTTGAAAAACTTTTCCGGCCCGGGTCTTGCCATTTTTCTTTATCTTATTACACATATAAATGACAGCAATTATCTGGAAACAAACCCTACTATTATATCCAGTTATATAAGTAACAGTTATACTATAGATGATATAAAAAAGAGTCTAAAGGATTTAGAGAAAAATAATATAATAAAAATTTCCCCAAAAAGAAAGGGAAGTTATACTTATAAAATTACTATTCAAAGAATTAATGCTCGACAAGATTTTACTACCAAAAAAGATACTAATGCAAAAAAAACTATTGATCTCAAAAAATATTTTAATAGAACTGATCTCAGGCAGCAGGTACTTACTACTTCTTCTCCGGGCAGGGAAAAACTATTTCTTGCCATTTTAACTTTTGTCCCACCAGGTACCAATATAGAAATGGTAGAAACTGAAATTATTAACTGGCTCAATACTTTTGATACAAAAATGATAAAAGAACTCATCCGAAGAGTAGATAAATGGATAAAAAAATACGATAATCCACCAGAAGAAGCATATAATTACCTGCGGGGTATTGTCGACGACTGGTATCAGAAAGAAATTGACGATTATCAGGGATTACAACATTTTGATCAGCTTTACCGGGAGACCAAGGAACTGGCAGCTGTTTATGGGTTTAAGGAATGGCACAATGTCAAGCCGGCACATATGGAGACTTTCAAAAGTTGGCTAACTGAAGACTTTCCTCTCAGTCTGCCGGTTATCAAATTTGCTATTAAGGAAGCATTTAAAAGAAAAAGTGATGGACAACCTTCTTTAACATATATTGAAAATAATTTTATCAAACCTTTTAAAAAGTCCGGTGTGAAAAATCTTAATAATGCTAAATCAGTAGTCTATAATAAATCATCTTCTAAAAAATATAGCAGAGCAAATTATCAAACAAAAGCTTCCGGAAAAAAAGCAAAGAAAAAGAACAAAAATTGGGAAAACTTACACTGGGACTTTGAAAGGAGGAAAAATTAATGGCTACAGAAGAAAAACAACTTAAAAACATGGATAATAAAGACCAGGAATTCCAGTTACTTGGAATTTTACTGCAGTATCCCGATAAAATAGATGAAGTGGCGGATGTACTGGAAATACGACATTTCCTCAATCCACAGGCACAGCTGATATATGAAATACTGCTAAATCAATTTCAGCAGGATAACCAGATATCAAGAACAAAGCTATTTTTGAAATTAAAAAAAGATGGTATTATTAATAATCCAGAAGAAACCATAAACAATTTAACCTCTGGTTTTAATACACTGGACGAATTAAAACCAACTATGGATATACTCAAAAAAAATTATCAAAAATATCTTCTGCTTAAGGCATCAAAAAAAATTGGAGATATAGCTAGCCATACTGACCTGGATATAGGTGAATATCAGGCTAAAGCTCAGGAAATTATATTTGAAGCCACCAATGAAAATACAGATCTGGAAAAACATATCTATCTGATGGAAGAAGCATTAATGGAATCTTTTGAAGCTTATATAGACCGCAAACATAATAAAGCAGATGTAGGCCTCAGGAGTGGTTTTATCTCTCTGGATAATCTTATCGGCGGATTTAAAAAGGGACACCTGACAGTTATTGCTGCTTCGACAAGTATGGGTAAAACAGCTTTTGCCCTTAATATAGCCAAAAATATTCTTAAACGGGAAGTACCGGTTGCTATTATCAGTCTGGAGATGGATGCCACTGAAATAATAGATAGAATGATTGTACAGGAATCGGCAGTCAACGGCTGGAAGTACAGCCAGGGAGAAACAAATGATGATGAAGACAAACGTATTTCAAAAGCACTGGATACACTGCATGAATTGCCTCTTATTATCTCTGATGAAAGAGGGTTAAATGTAGCTCAGATTAGAGCACGCCTACGTAAATTCAAATCACAACTGGGCAATCTTGGCCTGGTAGTTGTGGATTATCTACAGATGATCCAGCTACCTGAAAGTCATGCACAAAATACTTCACGCGCAGTAGGACAGATTGTACTACAGATGAGAAACCTGGCCTCAGAGCTAAATGTACCAATACTACTTATATCACAAATCAGCCGTAGTTTTACCAGTAGACAGGATAAACGCCCTGTCTTATCTGACTTGAGAGATTCCGGTAATATTGAGGAGGTAGCCGATGGTGTTATCTTTTTATACCGCCATGCACATACCAGTGCAGCAGCCAGAGAAAAGGCTGAAGAAGAAGGAACAGAAAGAGATACAGATGTAATCGTCGCTAAACAGAGAACCGGACAGACAGGCTCTACCAAACTCTTTTTTGAAGATCAATATATCCGTTTTGTTGATCCGGAAAATCTATCACTGGAGGCGAATATGCCCAATGGATAATATGAATATAGACCAACTGGATCTTAAAATCATCCTGGGTTTTACTAATGCCTATGAAAATCTTTATGAGAAAGGCGAAATTAGTGAAGAGCAATTTAACCAGGTGCTAACACTGCTGGATAATTATAAACAGTATAATATTGATGAATTTAAGAATAAGTTAAATGATATTTTTGAAAATTAAACTTAGAAACAGCGGTGAGCTCTGCTCCCGCTGTTTCTATTTTTTAATGCAATTTTGATTATTCATAACCACTTTTTAAAGTTGTTATATTAAAATGTATAGCCAAGACTTATATTGCACATTGTACTATCTCCACCAAACAGTTCATTTTTATCTCCAGTCAATACTGTTCCTGAAACATCCAATTGTAAATTGTCTGATAATGTTCTGCTATATGATGGTATTAAAGCAGCACTTCCGTCATCAAAATTAGCGGCGGTCATCAGACTGACAGATGAAAAATCATCAATAGGATAATTGACATTACCTAACAGTAAGTTTATATCCTCTTCCAGCATTGAAGTAATATTTTCAGTCTCGACTATATTACCCAATGACCCCAATCCATTTGTGCCCTGCATTATCTTCATAATAGGGTCTGTTTTGATATTTAGATATTCCATCTGCATGGTTATAGTTTTATAATCATAGCTATAACTATAATCTCCACCTATTAGATAGGAGTAATTTTTTATATCTGATTCTCCCATTTGATAAAAAGCAGCTGCACTGTATACTCCAACCGGGCCCAAATCACCTTTTGCCGACAGCCCATATCTATTGACAGCCGGGCGGATAAATGCAGGTGTGTTCTCTCCTGCAGGCAAACTGACTTCAGGTTCTCTGACATAAGTGAAGTTTAAATCATAGCTGCCTATATCTGTTCTTCCCCTTAATCCATATTTATTGTCAAAATTTCCTGCTACTGTTGAACCTACAATAGAAAGACCTGAATTCCAGTCAAAGGGAATATATACTTCTACAGCATCCTGAAATTTGCCAGTGGTAGTTTCCTCCATGGCAACAGCCCCTAAAGTATAGTCAATAGGGTTTATCAGTGAGCCAAATCCCCATGATATTGGCTGTCTACCCACCGTTAAATCAAATTTGTCAAAACTGTGTCTCAAATATAACTTCTCAAAATTATAATGAGTCTTAGAAACCTGGCCATTACTATCTACTTCCTCCAGAGCCGGATTATAAATTAGAACTTTTGCTTTAATATCTGTATCATTACCCACCGGTGGTATGAACAGTTCCAGTTCCAGGCTTTCACTGAGATCAGATGTAAACTCACCTTTCTCCCAGATGCTGCTGAAATTAGTTTTTAATTCACCACCTATCTCTACTTCAGCTGATATCGGTAGTATTACAAATACCACTAATAATATAGTGGTGAGTATTATTAACTTTGTTTTCATCTTTGACTCTTCCCTCCTCTTCGTATAACTTTCTTTTTTACTTTTTTATAAATGATAGTCTACAAAATATACTCTTATTATCATACTAATTAAGGCTTATTAAAGAGCCCAGGTCATTGCTCTCCTGATTTTCTATGTCTAAGATTGTAGATTTCTTAAAGTAAAAGTTCCTGCAGGTATTTCTGGATCAAACTTTATAGAATTAATAATTAGTTGTGTACTGGTATCTTGCTTTAGTTTATTTTCCATAATAAATTCCATTGGATACCAGCGTCCCTGGACTTTTTCTACTTTTGTTACTCTGCTTTCTTTTAAAAGACGGCCGCTCTGTGCATAATATTCTCCTTTTAAACCTATAAACCTCTCTTTATCAACCCAGGCCTTACGGCGGTAATACTGCACATCTTCTTTGCCCTCTTTTTTTATTCCTTCTATTACATAACAGGGGCGTCCATTATATTCAGCATTCTCCTCAAGCAGCTCAAAATCGTACAGTTCAGTCAGCTTTTCAGATTCCATCATATCCTTATAGGAAAAATCACTACCTTCCATAGATTTTTCCAGTAAATGTCCTGAAATTGGTACTATTTCTTCAGCATCAGCAAAAAACATATATAGCTTATCATCTTTTTTAAGATATTTGGTTCCCCGGTCTCTGGGATTAGTAAAATAGGTATATGAATCTTCACCATCTGTAATGGATACCATCTCTTTTACTCTTTTATTATTACTACCTTTTATAATCATTTCAGCTTCCATCCTGGCAGAAACATAATATTCATTCTCATCACGCTTTTCAATTATTTCTTCAGCAGTTAAAGCCAGAACAGTTGGTGTGCTCAGTACTAAAACCAACAATACTGCCGCTAACATTTTTCCTGTAAATTTCATGTTATTAAACATTTATTTTCCTCCTTTGGACTTTTTCTTATCAAATTAAACACTTTAGTTTTTTAGATTAAACAAGTTAATATACTCAAACATTTTGCCAATTTGAAAATTATCCAGTACAGTTTCTTTTGTTCTACATATCTCTTAAAGCCTGGGAAGGTTCCAGTTTGGCTGCTCTTCTGGCTGGTATAATACAGGCCAATGAAGTAACTATTATACCCAGTATAAATCCGAAAACTATATGATTAAATGAAAACTCTGTATAAATTACAGGGTTCATCATCATATCTTCCCCGAAAGTGTCCATAGCATCTACTGCATAAGTCAATCCATGTATAGATACAATTTTGGTAATTATACTCCCAATCACTGCTCCAGCAAAACTACCGGCAATTCCCATTATTGTTCCTTCGATAACAAACAATTTCAATATATCACTACTGTTAAGACCCAGAGCCGTCATCATTCCAATTTCCTGGGTTCTTTCTTTAACGATCATTATCATCGTATTGATAACTATAATACTGGATAGTAAAACTATAAATATATAGATATAATCATATATTTTTACAGCCAGGTTAAGCATTTCAATCATAGGATTGGCTTTATTCCAGATACTTATTACATATTTATCGGCAGCACCTTTTTCCTGAAAAAAGTCTTTTACTGCCGGGTAATACTGGTCTGCCCGGCCTGCATTCGGGGTTACCAGGAGAAGTTCTGTAGCCTCTCTTTCCATCATTAACATATCCTGAGCAGTGTCCAGTGGAACAAAAAATAACTTATTACCTAAACTCGGCATTTCCGTTTCAAATGTCCCAACTATTTTAAAAGTTGAGCCTTTAAAGGAATTAAAGGCAGTATTATAAACAATGGTTACTTTATCACCAATGTTTTTCTTAAGCTTTTTTAAAAGACCGGTACCGACCATAATTTCTTTTTTCCCATTTTCAATTATTTCCCCATCAGCCAACATTTTATCCAGTTTCATAAATTTCTTTTCTTTTTCCGGATTCATTCCCCAGCCGAGCATTGTTACGGTTTCTTCATCGATACTGGCCATAGAGCCAAACTTAATCCTTGGTATAGCTTTTTCAATACCTTTAATGGCTTCCAGTTCCTCAATCATTGGCTCTATCCCTTCTTGTTGAAAACCATTTGCTGGATAATTTAAAGACATTAATTTTTCTTTTTGCTCATATTGCTGATTAATTATCCTGAAATGACCTGTCTGGTATTTTATATATAAAGAAAATGAATCACCTAACATGCCGGCAACCAATCCTTTAGCAAAAATAACTACTGCTACAGATATGGCAATTGCTAAAATAGATACTATGGTTCTCAATTTATTTCTAAACAGATTTTTGCCTGCTATATTCCATAAAAACATAATCTTCTCGCCCCCCTTTAACGATGGTATATTGACTTAACAGGATTCTTACGGGCCGCCCAGAGAGCTGGTAATATACTGGACAATACCGCTACCACTACACCAAATACAAATATAAAGATAAAGTTTCCTGGGCTCCAGGCTCCATAAATAGTATCAACTATCGGCATACCATAGTTGAAGTCACTTCCAAGTTCGGCCAGTGGAACACCTACCTGGGTTAAATATCCAACACCAAAAGCACTTAAGAACCAGCCGATTAGTCCTCCAATAATACCTATTCCAGCTGCTTCAACCATAAATGCAAATACTATTTCTTTTTCCTTCATCCCCAGGGCTTTCATCATACCTATTTCTTCCATACGTTCCAGTGCACCAAGAATTGTGGTATTGATAATACCTACAGCAGCAATTAACAGAATTATCCCCAGAACAGCAGAACTTTCAACCTGTTGTGCCCGTGACATTGCAATTACATCTCCGGCTGAGTCTTTCCAGGAATAAGCCTTTACATCTAGACCGCCCTTTTCAAACTTTTGATTTAATGAATCTACTACAGCTGGTGCCTGGTGTTTTCCTGTATCAAGGCGTATTTTTAACTGACTGACTTTATTTTCTATATTGAGAGCCTGCCTGACAATTCCTATAGGTAGATAAACTGTACTTTCGTTAATTGTAGGATCAGGTGTTTTCAATAATCCCTTAATTCTGGCATCGATAGTATTGAAAGTTCCACCTTCAGTCCTGGTAATCAGGGTTATATAATCTCCTAATTTTACATCCATCAAATCTGCCAGGGCTTTACCCATAACAGCTTGGTATTCACCACTGTCCAGCATTGACCCTTCTATAAAATAATCATCCAGCTTCAATACTTCCAGATACTCCTGTGGTTTTATTCCTAATCCTGTAATTGGTAGTTCATCAATTCCATTATTTAGGCGGGCAGAAAAATTCAGTTCTACTGTATGTGACTGATAGTTATCAAGACCGGTTATTTCCTTTTCTAATTCTGTCTTAACATTTATTAAGTTTTTAAGGGGGACTTCTTCCCTTTCTTCCCAGTAAGCTGGCCTACATATCTGAATATGTCCTGAATCCAATTTTATAATATTAGTAAAAGATAGTTCTGTTATCCCTACCATTAGTGAATCTACTATTAGGTATATAAAAATTGCAAGTGATATAATTACAGCAGTAATCAATGTTCTTTTTTTGTGGCGAAATAGATTTCGCAATCCAAGTTTAATTATGAACATTGACACCCTCTCCTTTTTTGTCCTCTGAAATCTGTCCATCACGGATTTCTATCAGTCTATGAGCATAATCCATTACCTGTGGGTCATGTGTTGAAAAAACAAAAGTAGTCCCCAGTTTTTCATTCATTTTGACCATTATTTCCAGTACTTCATCACTGGTTTTGGAGTCAAGATTAGCTGTTGGCTCATCAGCCAGCACCAATTTGGGTTCTTTAACCAGAGCCCTGGCAATTGCTACCCGCTGTTTCTGGCCACCGGATAACTCGTTGGGACGTCGCTTTAGCATATCACCTAAACCAACCGATTCCAGAATCTCAGTAACTTTTTCCTTTATTTCCTTATCATTATGTTTTTCTGTTAATCTTATAGCAAATTCAACATTTTCATAAGCACTGAGTACGGGTATTAAGTTATAACTCTGGAAAATAAACCCGATATTGTTTCGCCTGATTAAAGCCAGTT
Source organism: Halothermotrichaceae bacterium (assembly GCA_048623215.1). Lineage (GTDB taxonomy): Bacteria > Bacillota > Halanaerobiia > Halanaerobiales > DTU029 > JBMCBT01. The sequence continues at coordinate 11,832 of JBMCBT010000005.1, read as the reverse complement.
CTTTTTTGCCCATTTCATTTAACAATTCTCCATCAAAATAAATCTCTCCACCTGATGGCTTATCAAGACAACCGATCATATTTAATAATGTTGTCTTACCAGAACCAGATGGCCCAAAAACAGTAGTAAATTCACCTTTACCAACTGTCAAATCTATACCCCTTAAAGCACGCACATCAATTTTTCCCTGATGATAAACCTTTGCAACATTTTTTAATTCCAGTAAAGTCATTTTATTCCCTCCCTGCTTTTCTATTAGCTTTTTGATGCTTATTCTTTTAATTTTGATTATACCAAACTATAATTTATGTAAATATATCTTATTTGCTTACTTAAGTACGGCTCTTTCAATATAATTTACATTACTATTTATTATGCTTAAAAATATAGATGTAATTTTTGATTACTGTATTTAGCTTTTTTTACTACTTTATTACTTAAGACCTGCGGTAAATGAAGCTTTTGTTTGTATGTGCCAACTTTTATTATCAGCACCCCTCCCTTCTGGTGCATTTTGAACTTGCCTTTTTTTAAATAAGGCATATATATTTGATAATGATATTCTCCATCTTTCTTTTCCAGTGTTATTGTGCTATCATTATGAAATACTTTTAATGGATCCTGGTCTTTATATAGTTTTTCAGATATATTTTCTAGACTATCAATTCCTTTTAACTCTTTATCTATTAAAGGCAAATGAAATGTTTCCAGTGCTGAAAATATGGATTTAATCTTTTTAAAATATCTTTCCTGGCTTTCCATTATGTTTTTATAAAACTCTCCCCTTAATTCATCTACAGGAAGAACTTTATTTACAATAACTGAGTCTACATTAAAACCATATAGATTTAAATATGTATAAGCTCTCTGTGATTCATTAATTACCATTCCTTCTGGATTTATAACCAGTCTGACAGAAGTTATTTCACTATCTGCCAGGATAGCTTTAACTGCAGCCATTTTATCATAGATCCTCTGTATAGAATCAAAAACACTATCATCAGGAAGCGGTACTTCCATAAATGATTTGGTAAAAGTTCTCATGAATTTAATACTTTTTCTTTCCATATTGAAAAACTTTTCCATATACCAGCTGACTACATCAAAAAAACTAAGCAGTCTCAGGGTAGAAGCTGTTGGAGGAAAGTCCAGTATTAAACAATCATAATTTTTTTCTTTATACTGGTCATATATTTCCAGCAGGCTGAACAATTCTTCTATTCCAGGCAGCATTGTCAGCTCTTCTGCAAAGACATCACTGATACCTACTATTTTCATAAAATTAACCATATATTGATATATATTATCCCATTTATTTTCCAACTGCGTTTGAGGGTTTAATTCCATAGCATATAGGTTTTCTTTCACTTCTACTCCATAATGGTTTAATTCTACTCCAAAGGAATCAGATAAACTGTGAGCCATATCTGTACTGATAACTAATGATTTTAATCCTTTTTTGGCAAGCTTTATTCCTGTAGCTGCCGCAATACTGGTTTTGCCAACTCCCCCCTTCCCTGTATATATTATTATCCTCATGATTTATCATCCCATTCTACTTTAATTTCTCTGATATCCTCTTCTATATTTTCTTCTGTACTGGTATAATCTATAAAGAAATTCAGCCATTTTTCTCCTTCTTTGACCCATTTTTCAATTTCATTTATTTTTTCTAAATCACTTTTGATTATATCTTTTTTTTCTGGATTTTTATTACTTAAGGTTTGATACTCCTGCCTTGCTTTTACAGCTGCATCTTTTAGTGCCAGGACTTGAGTTTTTTCTTTGTTTTTTAGAATCTCCTGCACAATTTTAATAAAATCAGTCTCCGCTGTATAGAAGTCTTTCCTGCTTCCCTTCTGCCAGACCTTCTGCACCATCTTAAAATCCAGAAGTAGTCTTATATTGATACTGATTGTAGCTTTACTTACTCCCAGCTCTTCTGCTATATGGTTGAGACTAACAGGCTCTTCTTCAAAATATAAGTAGCCGTATATTCTTCCTATTGTTTCATTCATACCATATACTCCAAACGAACGTCCTGCAGCTTCTATTATAATTTTTCTTATATTCTTAATCTGGTTATCAACTATCATCTTGCACACCACCTTATTTTTTAAAGTATATTAAGTTTTATCTATTTAATTCGTTTAATTTTTTTTAAACGTTGTAAATGTTACTTATATAATAATATTTTTTCTAATAATTGTCAAGAGTCTTATACAATTACAATCATATGTATTTAAAAAAGATGGAGATATTCTCCATCTTAATGTTTGTTTTATTATAAATTTTGGATAGTTAAATTTCCAATATATTTTCAAACAATTGATATTTTCTTCTTGCTATTCATAAACACATTTCTAAGAGCCTGTTTAACAGTAGCTGTAGGAGTAATTTTGAGTTCTGTATCCATATTTATATCATTAATATTTTCCTGAGGTATTAATACTTCCCCAATACCGGCCTGTTCAGCAGCATGTATTTTTTCACGGATACCACCTACAGGTTTTACCTTTCCCTGAATTGAAACTTCACCAGTTACAGCAATATCCTGTTTTAATGGTATATCTTCTATAGCACTGATAATAGCCAGCAGCATAGCAATACCAGCAGAAGGGCCATCTACATTGCCTCCACCTACTATATTTACATGAAGATCATAGTCATTCATATTTTTCCCGGTTATTTTTCTGACAACAGCTGCAGCATTGAATAGCGAATCTTTTGCCATTGAGCCGGCAGTTTCGTTAAACCTAATAGTTCCTTTCCCTTTATCATCAGCAGCAAAAGCAACAGCTTCAATTTCAATGACAGAACCAATAAAACCACTTACCCCCAGCCCAAATACTTTGCCCGGCTGCGGTTTTTCTATATCTATTTTGTTATTCGGAGTCAGCCTCCTGTTCTGTAGTGCCTGATGAAGTATTTCTTTATCAATGATTAACTGTTTCTCCGGCTCACTTTCTTTTTCATATAAAACCAGACTATAAGCATCCAGAAGTAAATTAATAGCAGTTCGACCTTCAATTGTATATTTACTTATTATTTCTGGTATGTTTTTTTCTATTTGAACATTCAGTTTATCAACTGCATTTCTGACAATCTGCTGTACTTCTTTTCTACTCAGTGGATTAAAAAATACTTCCGCACAGCGTGATCGAAAAGCAGGATTTATTTCTTCAGGTTTTCTGGTAGTGGCACCTATCAAAATAAAGTCAGCAGGTGCCCCCTCTTTAAATAATTTTTTTATGTATAAAGGTATATTGTCATCATTTTCATCAAAATAAGAAGATTCAAACTTTACTCTTTTATCCTCCATGACTTTTAAAAGTTTGTTCTGAAGCATCGGGTCAAGTTCTCCAATTTCATCAATAAACAACACACCACCATGAGCCTCCGTAACCAGTCCGGTCTTGGGTTCCGGCACACCTCCATCAGCCAGGTTTCTTTTTGCTCCCTGGTAGATAGGGTCATGAACTGAGCCCAACAGTGGGTTTGTCACTTCTCTTGGATCCCAGCGCAGGGTAGTTCCATCTACTTCAATAAAATTGGAATCATCATAAAAAGGAGTGTTTTTTCTTTTCCGTGCTTCTTCCAGGGCCAGACGAGCAGCTGTGGTTTTACCAACCCCTGGGGGCCCATACAGTATTATATGCTGTGGGTAAGGTGAAGCTATTTTAGATACAAGAGCTTTTATAGCTTCCTTTTGCCCAACAACTTCTTTAAAGCTCTGCGGTCTTACCAGATCCAGAGTAGAACGATTTAACCCCCGGGCTTCCATTTTTTCAAGTTGGGCTAACCGCCTTAAAGTTTTAGCATTATCAACTGTTTGTTCTTCTCTTACAATCTCTTTTTTTATTTCTTTTATATATTCCTGTTGTTTCTTTTCAAGTCTTTCAGCTATCTGTTCTTCAAGGTCTTTTTCAACTGACCGTTCTGCCAGTAAATCGGCTATCTTATTTTCCAGCTCATTTATGCGATTATTGTTACTAGCGTTATTTTCATAAACAGGATCATCATGTACAATTCTTTCCAGTGCAGTCAATTTTTTATCTAATTTATCGGAGCTAATAATATCAAGAACTTCAACCCTACTGGCCTTAAGAATAAACATATCTTTACCATAAATGTCTGTTGCTTTTTTGTAAAGAGCTTTTATCTTTCTGCGTTTTTTATCAACTTCAATATCCTGGTTATTCTTTTCGTTTTTATCCCAAAAACGATGCCAGAAGGATTTCATTTTATTCACTCCTCTTATAGAAGGTATTTAAAATTTAAAATATCTCTATTATTAATTAAAACATGCATACCTGGAAATATTATTAACTATGCTTCTACTACTTTTACCTTTAATTCAGCAGAAACATCTTCATATAATTAAACACTGACCTTATGTACTCCCAGTGATTTTATATGATCATCAAGGTCTATTTTTCTTTTGTCTATATCATAACCAGCTTTTTTTGCCTTTTCTGCAATATCTTTCGTTGTTACAGAACCGAATAACCGGCCATTTTCACCGGCTTTTACTGAAAACTCAAATGTTTTCTTTTCCAGGTCATCAGCCATCTTTCTGGCTTCTTCTACTTTTTCATTTTCTTTTCTTTTTTTAATCTTTTTCTTATGTTTTAAATGTGATACATTTCCGTCAGTGGCTTCTTTAGCCATACCTTTTGGTATAAGAAAGTTTCTGGCATAACCACCTGATACTTTAACTATATCACCTTTATTCCCTAATTTTTTTACATCTTTCGTTAAAATTACTTTCATTATACTATCCCTCCACATTTTATATTTTATATTATTAAATTTTATATATCAATAGCAAATTACGGTTATACTGACTTTAACTTCCTTAGATTAAACCACATATCTATCAGTCCTACAGCAATTAATACAATAATGCCAATAAACATTATTGAAGAGAAAAATACAAAAACAAAATAAATAAAATTGACAGCTTTACTATCTGCTTGAGCTAAATAATAATACCCTACTGCCATTCCCTGAACATATATCAGGAAAAATAATATAATAACAGCATTAAGTCCATATTGATTAGTTTTAAAGATTAAGGCAAATGTAAGGCCAGCAGCAGTCCACCAGCGTGGTAAAAACCAGTATTTTAAAGATTTAAAACTTTTAAAATCAAATCCTTTTCTATTTAAATACCATAAAGTTATATAATAAATTATACTACCTAATATTATTGAAGATATTACCACAATTGCAGGAAACAATAATTTTACTGTTTCTAAATAAAGATTAATAAACATCTCAGGGTCTACATTTTGCATCTGGAATAATTGTGGATATTGTTGTCCCATAATTTCCATCTGCTGCTCAAGCTGTTCTTCAAAATAGCCGCTGTTAATACCACCAACCAGATAATAAATAATAACTGTTGAAATTAAAACAGCAGCAATAACCAATAATAATACTTTGATAGAACTAAATCCTTCTTTTAAAGCCAGTCCAAAAGTAAAACCAATTAGCCCAAATACAATAATTGTGTATAAGCCAATTACTGTTCCCAATAATAAACCATTAATCAGAGCAGCTAAAACTATTACTGCAAAAGATAACTTAGAATCAAGTCTGACAACCAAAAAAACAATCGGTACTGGTAATAGTATTAATGCAACAAGATTTAAAACTGGTACTGCAAATAAAAATGATAACAAAAATATTACAAAAAGATACTTTATAGCAATAATGTAATCCTTTTTTTCATCCATAACAAAAAAACACCCCTCTTAAGGAAATTACCCATTAGCAAAAAACAACTCTCTTAGTAAAAATTAAAGGAGGCACAGTACCCTTGCCTCCTTTACACTTCAATTTATTCTTTTACATATGGTAACAGGGCAACTGCTCTTGCTCTTTTAATTTCCCTGGTTATACTTCTCTGATGCTTTGCACAGGTTCCTGTAATACGGCGGGGGACGATTTTTCCCCTATCTGTAACAAAACGCTGTAGAGTTCTAATATCTTTATAATCTATCTCTTTATCCTTATTTGCACAAAAATAACAGGATTTACCTCTTCCACGTGGTGCCATCGGTTATATCCCTCCTTCTAAAATGGTACATCAAAATCCTCGTCAACATCCATATTATCCATATTGTTGTTATTGTTATCATTATTGTTATTATTGGAGCTATCTCTGTTGTTTTTATTATTATAACTTTTTCGATTATTGTTCTGTCCTCCGCTGTCACTCGGCCAGTCAAGAAATCTTACTTCTCGAGCTACAACCTCAGGATTAACATAAGTTTGTCCATCTGTTTCACTTCTTCTAATTTGAAGTGAACCGTCAACAGCTACAAGCCTTCCTTTACCTAGATGATGCGCACATGTTTCAGCTAAATTACGCCAGGTAACAATAGGAATAAAATCCACATCCCTCTCCCCCTGTCGATTTGTATAACTACGCTCAACAGCTAAAGTAAAGTTACTAACAGGTGTTCCGTTAGTTGTATATCTTAACTCAGGGTCTCTAGTTAACCTTCCAATTAAAACAACTCGATTTAACATTATACCCACCACCCGGTTAAATAAGAATAATTTAAATTCTTTCCAGTAAATAGTTTTAACAGTTTTAGATTAGTCTTCTTTTCTGATAATTAAACCTCTAAGAACATTATCAATGATCTTAAAATTACGGTCCAGTTCATTAAGAACCTCAGGAGTTCCCTTAAAAGTAATAACTGTATAAAAACCCTGATATAAATCTTTTATTTCATAGGCTAATTTTTTCTTGCCCCAGATATCAACATTTTCAATTTCACCACCATTATCGGTGATAATATTTTTAATTCTATCCAGTAAAGCCTCTCTGGTCTCTTCATCAAGATCCGGTTTCAAAATAAAAGTTGTTTCATAAAAACGCACCATTTTCTTTCACCCCCTCCATTCGGACTAACGGCCCTGTCCTTTAAACAGAGCATGGATTTATGATTCAAACTATATTATAGCATTCTTCAACTAATTTTGCAACAGGATATTCTTTAATGTTAACAATAGGGAGATATCATAAATAAACTTAAACATTAAATCTGAAGTAACAGACATCTCCATCTTTAACTCTATAATCCTTGCCTTCCAGGCGCAAAAAGCCTTCATCTCTGGCATCACTGATTGAACCTGATTTAATCAAATCCTGATAGCTGACAACCTCAGCTCTAATAAAACCACGCTGCATATCTGTATGAATCTTTCCAGCTGCTTCTGGGGCTGTTGAGCCACGGGTTACTGTCCAGGCTCTGACCTCCGGCTCACCTGCTGTAAAGAAAGTAATTAAGTCCAGCAGCTCATAGCCCGCTCTAATGACTCTATCCAGTCCAGATTCTGCAAGGCCCATTTCCTCCAGAAATATTTCTGCTTCATCAGGCTCCAGTTCAGCTATATCTGATTCTATTTTAGCACTAATAGTAATTACTGCTGCACCTTCATCATTTACATATTCTTTTACCTTATGAACCAATTCATTATCCGCAGCAGCTGTTGACTCTTTGGCTAAATCATTATTTTTCCCGGCATCATCTTCATCTATATTGGCAATATAGATAATTGGTTTGGCAGATAAAAGCTGCAGCTCTTTTATTATTTTTCTGCTTTTTTCATTTGTATCAAGCTGTCGTATGTTTTTTCCGGATTCCAGAGCTTCCTGCAGTTTTTCTAATTCTTCCAGTTCCTGTAAGTATTCTTTTTCTCCACTTTTAGCTGCTTTCTCAGTCTTGGCTTTCCTTTTTTCTATAGTTGCCAGGTCAGCTAGCATTAGTTCTGTATTGATAATATCAATATCACGGACTGGATCAACACTGCCGTCAACATGGGTTACATTTTCATCAGTAAAACAGCGGACAACCTGAGCTATAGCATCTACTTCCCTGATGTGTGCTAAAAACTGGTTGCCCAGCCCTTCGCCTTCACTTGCTCCCTGTACTAATCCAGCTATATCCACAAAGTTAATTGTTGTTGGTGTCTTTTTCTCTGGCTGATACATCTCATATAAAACATCAAGCCTCTTATCCGGTACATTTACTACTCCCACATTAGGGTCGATAGTACAGAAAGGATAATTTTCAGCACCGGCCCCTCCCCTGGTCAGGGCATTAAACAAAGTGGATTTTCCTACATTTGGTAAGCCTACAATACCTATTTCCATTTATACTCACTCTCCATTATTCTTTTATTATTCTTTTATTATTCTTTGTCAATCATCTGTCAATAATTATATTTTTGGTCGCCTGAGTGCCATTATAGAACGTAGAAATTCAATCAATTCCCTGGTTTCGTCTTCCCGGTCTCTACTTAGTCTGCCTTCCTCTACAGTACCATCAAGGCTTGCAATACTAATAAAAGATTCCCCTTCCTGCTCATATATTTGCCGCTTGAAAATAAGCAGAGGACGCTCATGAAGAAAGATAATCGGTTTGTCTTGACTACCTAACAGAGATTGGCCAGCAAACTCCGACGGTTTTTTCTCATATCCTATTAGATCTAATATAGTAGGAGCCAAATCGGGCATACTACCTACCTTTTCTATAGTACCTGCTTCCACACCTGGATAGCTTATTATCAGAGGAACTTGCTCCAACAATTTACTATCCTTTCCTGATATAAAATAGTTGCTTGATGAATATTCCTTTTCCTCAATACCCGCTTCATGGTCACCATAAATAATAAGTAGTGAATTATCAAGCAAACCTATTTCTTCCAGTTTCTGATAAAACATTTCAAGTGTTCTGTCAACAAAATAAATCGATTGAAAATAATCCTGTACCAGTTGATTATCTATATCCTTGAATTCATCCCTCTCCCAGTCTGAAGGATAATGTTTGAAAGGTCCATGACTGCTAACAGTAATTAAAAAAGCGAAAAATGGATTCTCTAGTTCTTTTAAATAATCTACTGATTGGTCAAAAAAATCGTAGTCATTGATACCCAGACCTTCATTTCTAATCTCCATCTTCTTACTTTCCTGGTGATAATCACTTAGACCATAAAACCGGTCAAATCCCAGATCTGGATAAGCCTTATCTCTATGAAAAAAGGTTTTTCTATTGCCGTGAAAAGCCGCAGTACTATAACCCTGATCCTTCAAAACCCTAAGCAGTGAATTAAATGCTGTCATGTCGTTTTCATTAAAGGCATAACTTTTATTAACAGGATAAAGTGAGGTTAAAAAGGAAAAATCTGCATCAAAACTACCATTTACATGTTGGGCAAAGAAATCTTCAACAAAAAGGTTCTCTCTCTTAAGACCATTGAGAAATGGGGTGACTTCCTGTCCATTATATTCATAATCTATTATTTTTTTATCTAAAGATTCTACCTGTATAGCAATAATATTTAATCTCTCTCCAACCCTTTCCCCATCCATCTTCTCTTCAGTCAGGATAGATGGAGGTGTTACCTCCTTTTTTGTCATCTGATTTTGATTTTTCTTGATATTTCGCTCCAGGTAATATTCATAGCCATAAAGGGGAAGCAGGCCATATACATTAACAAAAGCGCCACTATCCATTTGATAAAGATTATAGTGGTTATAGCCACCTAAAATGTAATTACTTAAAAAAACCTGAAATATTAGAAGCACAGTTAATAACAAAACGGGTACTAATTTTTTCTTTTTCTTTTCCCTTCTATAATAAGTAAAATAATACTTGCGGTCTTTAATAAAAAATATCAACAATCCTAAATCAAGAAAGAACAGCAAATGCCACAGACGAAAAATTTGATGATAGATCATCTCCAGGACTGGCAGTAAATTACCACCTTTCCCCATGTCCTGATAACTAAGATAATTTCCAAAATAGCCAGCATACCAGTAATTAGAAATAAAAAAAATAGTAAACAAAAGTAGCACTATAAAAGTGGTTATGCGCCATCGTTTCTTCTGAACAAGGGGGAAATAAAAATAGAAAAAAAAGATTAAAAATACGATATTTCGCAAAAGAATTCCTAATAGTACAGGAACATGAAATATTTCTAACATAAGATAGTTATACTTAAATAAAAATCCAATTATAAAAACAAAAAAGAAGATTTTATGTCTGCTACTGTAGCTGTTAGTTTTCATTTGCTTAATATCCCCTTTTTCTTTATAGTCCTTATATAGTATATATAAATAATTTCAGCGAGTTTTTTCATCCCAATTAAAAGAACATAGTTTTATAGTTAGCCATCAAGTAAATCCGGTTCAAGTATGACTTTAAATATTTTTTGAGTATAATTACTTGATAGCACAATTAAACATACTAAGGAAAAGGCAACTAAATAAAGCAGTTCAAAGTACGAGTATATATATGAGTAAACTCCTGAAACAAGTAATATATTTACAATAAAACCATGTAAGATATAAGGATAAATAGTCCTCTCCCCGAGCTTACTATAACTAGTTTTCCCTGTTGGGACAATCCACAAAAATAATATTGTATTAATAATATTTAGTAAAAAGACAATTACACGATAAACACCTGCAAACCATTCCTGATAGCCTAATTTCAAATATGAAAGACTACCGTAAAACCACTCTGGGTCAACTCTATCTTCATAATTAAAATAAATAACACAGATAGTAAATATAAGTGCTGATATAATTATTCTATATTTTTTCTTCATACAGAAAATAAGGGCATTAAAATGTTTTTTTTTAAGAAAATATCCTATTAAAAAGAAAGGGAAGAAAATAAGGGTTCTTGAGATTGAAAGTAGATAGCCTACTTCATCTATATACCCACTCATAATGGCTATAGCAAAAACAAATAATAATGCTAAGGGTTTTTTGCTAAAGGTAATTAAAGAGACTATCAATTTCCAAAACATTAAACTCAGTAAAAACCACATTATCCAATATGGTGTAAAAAAGTTAACTATAATTCCATTACCTTTTAAAATAAATGAATCGAAAATACTGTATAATATTTGAAATACTATATATGGAATAAACAGTTTCAAAATTATATTCTTAAACCCAGCAATAAAACCCCTGGAATTCTTCGAAAAATAGCCACTAATTATAATAAAAGCTGGCATGTGAAAAGAATAAATCAATAAATAAAATGACTTTATTATACTATTTTGATCTATTAATGGTTCAATAAAGTGACCCAGCAATACCAAAAAAATCAGTAAAACCCTGGCATTATCAAAATACAAATCCCTCTTAATATAAGACAAAGTAATTACACCTCTTAATAAATAAACCCCTTTCATATATATCTCTTACTTAAATAATATTATATATTAGTATTTAAGCATTATCAAACCATACTGTAAAGATATTCTTGCCTTCAATATTGATATCCTTACTTATATATTCTTTATCCTTAGTTTTATTATATATCCAAACACAACTAATATCAAGTAAACACAATAATATTTTGTTCTATAGAGACAGTTTTAATCTATTCTTCTTTTAATAATAAAAATCCTGCAACTTAATAATTAGAAGGATAATGCAAAACACCCTGAGCTAATCAGGATGTTTTGCCTCTGTACACTGTATTACAACAGCCTGCCAAATATTAGTTGATTTTATTGAGGTACTGGTTCCTGTTGATTATCTCTTAAATATGGATAGGATGTATCTTCATCTATCATCCATGTACCAGAGAAATCCCAACCCTGATAGGTAGCCTCCTGTTTCATTTCTGCTGTAGTCTTTGGAATACCTTTCCCTGAATCATCACTCTGACCGGAGGTTTCCTGGTCATAATAGCAGGTTTCCAATGTTATATCACTATCTCCAGCCAGACCACCGTAAAACTCACTGCTACTATTATTTACAGCACCAACTGAGTAGTTATATTCTACTGTTGC
>JBMCBT010000004.1:0-43679 GCA_048623215.1 Halothermotrichaceae bacterium | reverse complement strand
TTAACTGCCTACGCGGCAGCTAAAGCGTAATTATTATCGTTTGCAGATAATTTTAAAATTCCAGTGTTTTACGAGTGAAAGGAGTCCTCGACTCGCTGTTGAAATATTCACCACACAGGCGAAACCAAAAACACCCCCGAAATTGAGAGTCAATTTTGTAATAATACTTACTATTATATGATATTAAAACAGCCCCAAATGAACTGTGAAATTATTATAACGCAGAGCATTAGTTTTGTCAAGACAAAATCCGATTATATCACCTCTTTACCTTCTTTAAATACCCTTTTTAGATTCAACTGACCATCAAGTAACACCATATCTGCCTTATATCCTGGTTTTAGCTGACCCAGTTGACTCCCTAAACCCAGCAGCCAGGCTGGATTTAGTGTAACCATATTTATAATATCTGGAAGTGATAATTGGTCAAGACTATATATATTCTTTACAGCCTGATCTAATGTCAGGACACTACCAGCTAATGTACCAGACTTAAGCCGGGCAGCACCATCTTTTACTATTACCTTCTGTCCACCCAACTGATATAGGCCATCCCCCTGTAAACCAGCTTTCATTTGGTCAGTTATTAAAATAATCTTATCCAGTTCTTTAATTTTAAAAACTATCTTCAGTACTTCCGGGTTAATATGGATAAAATCTGCAATAAGTTCACAACTCATATCTGTATTTAACGCAGCACCGACCACCCCGGGCTCACGATGATGTAATCCACGCATTCCATTAAATAGATGAGTAACATGTGTTAAGCCCCGGCTTTTCGCTGTTATAACCTGCTCATAAGTAGCTCCAGAATGCCCTAATGAAACAATAATATCATTATTATGCAAATATTTTATTAATTTATCAGCTCCTGCAATTTCTGGAGCAATAGTTACTATTTTAATGATATCTATATAATCTTCTATTAAGTTTATTTCTGGTGAGATTATATAGTTTTCTTTTTGAGCACCCTTGTAATCTTTATTTAAAAAAGGACCTTCAAGATGTGTGCCAAGCACCCTGGCACCATCTGTTCCCTGTTTTATTACATTTTTAATATTTACCAGTGCAGCATGTATATCATTTACCGGCATAGACATAGTTGTTGGAAGAAAAGAGGTTACACCTGTCTGGATAACAGCTTTACTAATTTCGTTAATAGATTTATAATCAGCATTCATTGTGTCATATCCACTGGCTCCATGAATATGGATATCAATAAATCCAGGCGCCAAATAACATCCCCGGCCGTCTATTATCTGCACTTTATCCTTATCCAAATATTTTTTTATCTTTTTATTGTTGATAACTTTAATTATTTGGTCATTAAAAAGAATATTACCTTTTTTAATATTATTATTAAAAATTATGTTTACATTTTTTATTAATTTCATTTAAATCCCCCTTCTACTTTACTAAAAAAGCAGTATATATGCTTGAGAAGATAGAGGCATAAATAATTTATAATGTTATTTTTTCCATTTATTAGTATATCATATTAGTTGGCAGGTTAAAACTAAAAAAAGACATCCGGAATATATTCCCAGATGTCTCCTGCTTTTAATAATACTGACGTTCTTTAAAAGCTTTTTCCATCTCTCTTTCAGCAGTCTTTTTGGCAATATCACGCCTTTTATCACGAATATTTTTGCCTTTAGCCAGGGCCAGCTCTATTTTAGCCAGATTATTTCTGATATATATACTTAAAGGGATCAGGGTATACCCTTTTTGTCTGGTATAACCGATAAACTTTCTGATTTCATTTTTATGAAGAAGGAGTTTCCTTTTTCTTTCCGGGTCATGATTTGCCCTGTTACCATGTGAATATGGGCTAACATGCATATTGTAAAGATATACTTCACCATTTTCAACTATAGCAAAACTATCTTTTAAATTCACCTTACCATCCCTGATAGATTTAATTTCTGTACCCTTTAGTATAATTCCTGCTTCATAGGTTTCCTCTATAAAATAATCATGTCTGGCTTTTTTATTTCTGGCAACTATCTTTTTATCATCTCCAGCCATTGTCCTCCCCCTTTCATGCAATCATTAAACAATTATTTCTAACTTTATTTTGTATTAAATTAGTCATTATATTATATATACTGGCTATTTATTCCTCTACCACAACAAAATCCAATTCTCTTTCATCCAGGTTAATATTATCAATTTTAACTTTAACTTTATCACCAAAACGGTATATTTTTTTGGTAACTTCGCCAACCAGACACAGTTGTTTATCATTATAATGATAATAATCATCTTTTAGGTCTTCAACATGTACTAAACCCTCAACAGTATTATTAAGTTCTACAAAAAAGCCGAAATTGGTAACTCCATTGATTATCCCTTCAAACACTTCTCCTTTTTTATCAACCATATATTCTATTTTTTTAAGTTCAACAGAGTCTCTTTCTGCTTCCATGGCCCTTCTTTCCTGTAGTGAGCTGTGTTCTGATACATGATACAGTCTTTCCCGTAATTGATCCTGTCTTTTACTTGATATAAAACCTTTATTAAGAACCTCTTTTATAATTCTATGTGCCATTAAATCCGGATAACGCCTGATAGGAGAAGTAAAATGTGAATAATATTCAATCGCCAGACCAAAATGGCCTACATTTTGTGGTGAATATACTGCCTGTTTCATTGACCTAAGCAGCATGGTATTAATTACCCGTTCTTCAGGTTTGCCTTCAACAGTATCCAGCAGTTCCTGTAAAGCCCGGGGATGCACTTCATTATTCTGTCCTTTCAAATGATATCCGAAATTATGGATAAATTCATTAAACTCCTGCAGACGGTCTATATCAGGCTGATCATGAACACGATATATAAATGGAATCTCCCGCCAGAACATATCCTCTGATACGATTCTATTGGCGGCAATCATAAACTCCTCTATCAACTGCTCAGCCACTCCATGGCGCCGTTTCTTTAATTCAACCGGCCGTCCTTTATCATCCAATATAACCTTTACTTCTGGGAAATCAAAATCTATACTGCCTTCCTGAAAGCGACTATCTCTTAATTTTTTCCGTAATTTATTCATTAATTTTAATTTAGGATAAAAATCACTATACTGCTGCTGTATTTTTTTATTATCATTGACAAGCATCTCTGTTACTTCATCATAGGTTAAACGGTAATTGGTTTTAATTACACTTGTACATATTTCATGATCAATTATTTTTAATGGCTCCAGTTGATAGGTTATAAAAGCTGACATGGTTAACCTATCTACCTGTGGATTCAAACTACAGATACCATTTGATAACTTTTTCGGCAACATGGGAATCACTCTATCTACAAGATAAATGCTTGTCCCCCGCTCCAGAGCTTCCTTATCCAGTGGATTATCTTCCTGAACATAATGTGAGACATCGGCAATATGAACACCAAGTCGTACCCTTCCCTCATCCAGCTCCTCAAAAGAAACTGCATCATCCAGATCCTTTGCATCTGCACCATCAATGGTTACCATTGGTAAATCCCTGAGGTCTTTTCTCTTCTCTATCTCCTCTTCTGTTATTTCCATTGTAATATTTTCTGTTTCTCTGATTACTTCTTCAGGAAAATTCTGTGGTAAATCCAGTTGACGGATTATTGCTTCTATATCCACACCTGATTCACCCTTATTTCCCAGGATTTCCACTATCTTACCCTCAGGGTTTCTTTTCTTATGAGGCCAGGTAGTTATTTCTGCTACTACCTTCTGTCCCTGCCTGGCACCATTAATTTCTTCTTTGGGGATAAATAGATCATAAAATATCCTTTTATTGTCAGGTACTACAAAGCCAAAATACTTATTTTTCTCAAAATTACCAACTATTTTCTTATTGGCATGCTCAATTACCTTAACAACTTCACCCTCACGGCGTTTACCAGCTTTCTGCTGTAGATAACGGAGAAAAACTTTATCATTATGCATTGCACCATTCAAATTTTCACGGCTGATAAATACATCTTCCAGAGTTGGGTCATCAGGTATAAGAAAACCAAAACCTTTCTTATTTCCATCAATTCTGCCTGGTATTAAATTCATCTTTTCCGGTATACCATAACGTCCATTACTATTCTTATATACAAAACCTTCACACACCATATTATCAAGAAGAGTCTTCATTCTTTTTTGCTGTTCTTTGGTTAAATCAAATTTTTTAAAAAGCTCATTTCTGGTCATAGGCCTATATGAACTTTCACGCATAAATGATAATATTTTTTCCCTTGCAGCCATTAATATTTCACCTCATTATTTAATGTAATACTTTTATTATATACTACCTGACCAAATTTAATAATTTACCTTAGTTATTTATGTAAATTTTGTTATTACCTTTTATCCCAAATTTTTATTTAATAATTTGGGATAAACTAATTTTTAAAGTCCAAGTTCATCTGAAATCCCCTGCATTGCCTCTAAGGCAAGCCCAATAAATTCCTCAAGTTCAAGCTCCATATCTTTACAGGAAGCTATTACATCTCTATCGGCTCCCTTAGCAAAGGAGCTTTCTCCATAACGATTCAGTACAAACTGACTATCCAGAGAGTTTAGCTTCTTATCAGGATGAATTAAAGCAGAAGCGACAATTAAACCTGTTAAAGGGTCACTGGCATATAGTGCCTTATCCATCAAACTTTTTCTGGGAAAACCGTGAATACCATTATGTACTTTTACCGCGTAAATAATATCTTCATCAATTCCTTTGTCAGCAAGTATCTCTGCACCAAGCAGGCTGTGTCTCTCCGGGTCATCAGCTGTCTCTTCATAATCTATATCATGCAGCAGCCCTGCAAGTCTCCATTTGTCAACATTTTTATCAAAATATTCAGCCAATCTTCTCATAACTGCTTCCACCGCCAGGCAGTGTTTTACAAGATTTTTTTGTTTAATATTTTCCTGAACAAGATTATAAGCTTCTTCTCTTTTCATTTATTAAAACATCCTTAAACTCTTTATATATTTACTCAAAAAATATGTAAGTCTAATTATTAATTTTTCAGTAATACTCATTTACCCGGTCTTCATAAATTTTGCTTTAGCTTTTGCTTTAATTTTACCATTACTATTTTTTATAACACCTTCTGTAAATACTAACCTGCCCTTGCCACCTTTAGTATATCCCATTATTTTGAGTTTTTCACCAACTATTATTTCTTCCTTAAATCTTATATTTATCTCTGCTGTTACGGCCTCAACATCCTGGACAATGACTGCTGTTACCATAGCTTCATCCAGAAGTGTCGATACAATACCTCCATGTATAATCCCCTCATAACCCTGATGTACTGGCTTAGGAATAAATTCAGCTTCTACCTTATTATCTGCTACTTTTTCAAATTTCAATCTTAATGATATTGGATTATCATTACCACAGGCAAAACACATATCATACATAAATATCCCCCCTTTCTCTAAAAAAACCCTCTAAGGCAGCAAGCCTAGAGGGAATTAGTCAAATTTATTACAAACAAAGATATAAATTATCAGTAATCATTTAAGCATGTGAAAGGAAAGCTAATACTATTGAGGTAATCATAAAAATAACTGCAGCAATTGTTGTATATCTACTAAGCTTTTCATCCAGGCCTTTCTTTTTACCAAAGATAGAAGTGGCCCCTCCATCAATAACACCTGATAGACCAGCACTTTTACCAGATTGTAATAAAACTCCAGCAATAACTGCAATAGCTATTATGAAATGTAAAACTTTAAGTATAACCAATTTGATTCACCTCCAACAATATCCTGTTAACACATCAATAAAACGTTATTTTTAGACTCATTAATTATTTTAACACAGATAGTTGAAAAATACAACAGAAAAAAGCTTCAGGGTAAATAAATTCCCTGAAGCAGTGATTATTTTCTTTTTGTTCAATTTAGTCTAGTTCTAAAACTTTTCAAAATCATCTTCATCTATATCTATTTCCTCATCAAATAAAGCCTCTTTTTCCTCATTAAAGTCTATTTTTTTTTGCTGCTTTTCTGTCAAGTTTATAGAGTTTTTATTTAATTTAAATTCACGAACAAGTTCCATCATTTCTGAAGCCTCATCTTTTAGGTTTTCACTGGAACTGGCAATTTCTTCTACCATAGCTGAGTTTTGTTGGGTAACTTCATCCAATTCCTCAACTGCACTTTGTATCTGGTCGGCAGCTGTAGACTGTTCCTGCATAGCAGCAGCAATCTCATTAATAGCTGTACCTGATTCACTACTATTTTCAACAATTTCATTTAAGGCCATTCCGGTTTTTTCAACCAACTGATTACCTGTCTCAATTTGATCTATTATTGTAGATATTAAATCTTCTATTTCTTCAGCAGACTCTGCTGTTCTTCCAGCAAGGTTCCTGACCTCAGCTGCTACTACAGCAAAACCTTTACCATGTTCACCGGCACGGGCAGCTTCAACAGCAGCATTAAGTGCCAGTAAATTTGTCTGAAAGGCTATATCATTTACTGTTGAAATTATATTGGATATTTCTTTACTGCTGGCAGTAATTTCTGCCATAGACTGCATTGTTTCTTTAACTACTTCTGAACCTTTATTTACTACTTTTATACTGTTTTCACTCAGGTCTTCAGCATTTTCTGAACTGGCTGCTACTTCTTCAATAGCAGCAGTAACTTCCTGAATAGTCGCCGAAACTTCCTGGAGAGAAGACGCCTGTTCCTGTGTCCTCTGTGATAAGTCCTGGTTGCCTTCAGCTATCTGGTTGGAAGCATTACCTACAATTAAGGAAGATTCCTGAACCTGGTTCATTGCTTCACTGAGATCATCAATAGCAAGATTAAGACTATCTGCCATTTTACCAAGTTCATCATGTGTCTTTACCCTGACTTTCTTAGTAAAATCACCTTTAGCAACTTTGGCCAGTACTTCCTGAATATCCTGTATTGAGCCGGCAATTGATTTGGTAACTATAAATACAATTGCAGCTATAATGATAAATAATGCTATATATCCTATTATTGACCGCTGTAATATATTATCTGCCCCCTGAGTTAATTCAGTACCTGGAACTGTTAAAGCCAATGACCAGTCTGTTCCTTCAACAGGATGATAATATACATATTTATAATCTCCTTCGTAATTATAACGGTCAGCTCCACTTTCCCCAGCTGTCATTTTCTGGGTTATATCCACTAACTTATCAGTTACTCCAGTATCACTCCTGTCTGTTAAATTCATTGTGAGTGCATTTTCTGGATGTGCCAGCAATAATCCATTACTATCTACTAAATATCCATAACCTGTATCTCCTATTTCATAGTCATTTACAATATCCTGTAATGGTTCTAAATCTATCTGTCCTGCCAGATAACCTGCTGTAGTCCCATCCTGCTTTTTAACAGGCATAATCAGGTTAAAGACTTTATTATTGGTCAAAACTGAATCACTTATCTTACTTATTATTAATTTTTGATTTTTATCTACATCTTTGAAATAAGTTTTATCATTTAAATTATAATCAGATTTGTCATGAGTTGTCCAGGCACGACCGTTAACATCAAGCAGCATTAGATTATTGAAGGCATCTAATTCATTCACCTTTTGCTTCAAATCATCAATTGTTGCCCAGATATAGTCTGTATCATTATTCCAGTTTTCTTTTAAGTCCAGGCTTCCAGCCATAAGGTTTAAAATATTCTTCTTGCTATCCATCCAGGTACTTACTTCTTTTGCATTAGCTTTTGACTGCCTGAGCCCGTTTTTATCAACAATATTGGTTACACTACCTACCACCTGATTATAAGTAAAATAGGTTAATATCCCTAAGATTAATATAAGTGGTATCAAAATAAAAAATAAAAACTTATTACGAACTGATGCTTTTTTTCTGAAAAATTCTATCATTGTAAATAACCTCCTTATTGGTTTACTTAATTTTTTCTAATTTATTTACAAACTTATTATTAAAAATTTTGTCAGCAACGCCATTTAAAGAAACCTGCTCCACTGCTGCTCCCAGTTTAACTGCTTCTTTGGGCATTCCGTATATAATCGAACTATCCTTATCCTGGGCAATAGTATATCCTCCAGCCATTTTAATCTTTAATAATCCTTCAGCACCATCATTACCCATCCCTGTTAATAAAACACCTATTATTGACCTATTTTTTATCGAAGACAGAGAATTAAAAGTAACATCAATAGATGGGCGGTGATGATTCACTTTATCTTTTTTATCTAGATTTACTGTATACATATTCCCCTTTTTACTTAGAGTTAAATGATGATCTCCAGGAGCAATCAAGGCCTGTGAAGGTAATAATGGTTCTCCATGTTCAGCCTCCTTGACAGTTATACAGCTATCTTCATCTATCATTTCTGCAAATGAAGTAGTAAACCCTGGCGGCATATGTTGTACAATTACTACTGGCGGACATTTTGCTGGAAAACGTGGTATAAGCTCTTTTAAGGCACGTACTCCACCTGTAGAAGCACCTATTCCCACTATGAAATTATTCAGGTCAATAGCAGTTATATTACTTTCTGTTTTTTTGTTTTTCCCTGTAGAAGTTTTAGTCAGTTTATAAAGTTCTACATTACCGACAGCCTTTATTTTTTTTATCAGTTCTATTTGAAAATCTCTGCGCTTCTGTCCTGAAGATAGGTCAATCTTGGCTATAAAATCGACTGCTCCAGCATTTAGTGCCTGCATAGTTATCTTACTATTCTTAGTTGTTAATGAACTTATCATAATAACTTTCAGGGGATGAGATTTCATTAACCTTCTCAAAAATTCAAGACCATTCATTTTAGGCATTTCTACATCAAGAGTAAGTAAATCTGGATTTAAACTTTTAATCTGCTGTGCAGCCTGATATGGGTCAGCAGCTGTTCCTACTACTTTGATTTCTTTATCATTTTTTAATGTCAATTTAATAAACTGCCTGACAAGTGGGGAATCATCAACAACCAGCACTTTTATTTTTTTCATTGAATAACCCCCTGTCTGTACTTATTAACTGGAAACGATTTTATTTTTCTGGACAATACCTTGTTTTCCCCTGTATAAAAATATATCTGTCTGCCCTGCCTACCACCTATGTCACTGGCAACTACAGGGATAGTATTTTTATTAAGATAGCCAAAGGCAAACTTGACATTGGCTTCAGCAATATTATTATAAATAGTCTTAGCAACCTGTCCTCCTCCAAAAATTTTCGCTTTAATCAGCGAACGTTTAGCTCCTTTTTTTAACATATTGTCTATTACAAGAGCTATTGCTTCTTTACCATACTTACCGGGATTATCTTTTTTATTTTTCTTTCTAATCGGCAGCATATAATGATTCATACCGTAGACCTTGTTTATCTCATCAAATAAACAGACAGATACACAGGAACCAAGTAATGTAGAAAGCACAATATTATTCCTACAGGTTATATAATATTGACCGGCAAATAATTTTTTTACTTTTTGTTTTTGACTAGTTATTACTTCTGAATTACTTGATAATAATTTCATGTACATCATTCCTGACACTTTTGATATGTTGTTTTATAGACTAACTTCCACTGGGACTTTCTTTCTACAATCCTGCTGATAGATTCCGAATGTCCCAGAAATAAATATCCATTGTCATTAAGTAAGTTATAAAAATAATTTAGTATCTTCTGACGTGTCTCTCTGGGAAAGTAAATAAATACATTACGGCAAAAAATAATATCAAATTTGTTAGAAAAATGCTGTCCTTCCAATTTGTTCAGGTTTATTTCTTTAAATTTAACCATTTCTCTTACCTGTTTTCTTACTTTAAATAACCCTTTATTTTTTCCCTGGCCGAGCCTGAAATACTTTTTAAGTAAATCATAAGGAATTTTATTCACCTGTTGATAACTATAAATCCCCTTCCGGGCAACAGCCAGTACCTCAGTATTAATATCACTTCCAAGTATTTTCACATCATGGTCTTCATTTATATTTTCCCTTAACATAATTGCCAGACTATACGGCTCTTCTCCACTTGAACATCCGGCACTCCATATATATACTGGATCATCATTTTCTTTAGCCTGTAACACTGGAATAATCTTATCTTTTATATACTGAAAATGATATTCTTCTCGATAAAAATGAGTAACATTTGTTGTTAAAAGATTATATATTACTCTTAATTCCTGTCGATTTTTCTGCAAAAAATTATAATACTGCTGGTAATCTGTTAAGCCCAGTAAGCGTAGTCGGCTGGATAAACGTGAATTTACCATCTGTTTTTTCTTGTCAGGCAAATTAATCCCTATTTCACTATGTACCAGGTTGCTTATTTTTGTGAATACTTCATCTGTTATCATTCTATACATTATCTATCAACCTTCTAAATCTTCTACTCATTTAAGTTACTTTAAATTCACAAGTTTGATTACTCGTTTTCTGAAGTGTCAGAGGTAACTTCGCTGGTCTCTCCCTCTTTTCTGGACTCAACTGCTTCATCTTTTTTATCAATAATCTCACTATCTATATTACTGACAACATTAAGTTCCTTAAAAGAAAGCAGTAAATCTAGGTTCAACAGCATAATCAATCTGTTATCCAGCTTGGCCATACCGTCAATAAATTCAGTGTCAATATCAGAACTAAAATCCAGTGTTTTTTGAATATCATCCTTAGAAAAACTTAGAATATCGGAAACCTGGTCAACTATAATACTTATTATTTTACTCTGGATTTCAAGAACTATAATTACAGTAAAACTATTATAGTTACGGGTCTCAAAATCAAACTTTTCCCTCATATCCAGAACTGGACTGACTTCTCCCCGGAAATTAATTACACCTTTTACTACTGCAGGAGTATTAGGAATCTTTGTCGGTTTACGATATCTAATTATTTCCTGAACTTTTAAAACATCAACTCCATATTCTTCATCTTCAATTTTAAAAGTCAAAAATTGATTTTCTGCAGAGATATTTGTTAACTGCTGGTTTAGTATATCCATAGTATTATCCTGATAATTTTCTGTTTCGGCTGCCATTATCTACACACCTCCTTTTATTTAAATGCCATTTTTATAATAGACGTAATATCGAGAATCATTGCTACCTGACCATTTCCTAAAATAGTTGCTCCAGCAATTGCCTGTACATACCGATAATTATCCTCAAGGCTTTTTACTACTGCCTGTTGTTGTCCCAGTATTTCATCAACCAGAAGACATACTTTTTTACCGTTATTGTTAACTATTACAGTAATTCCTTCGGTTGGGTCTTTATAGTTTGCTTCAATATTAAATAGTTCATATAATCGAACCAGAGTAATATACTGTTCCCGAACCTTAACAGCTTCTCCTCTATCATATAAAGTTTTTATCTGGCCGGATTCTGGTTGAATAAATTCCAGAATTGAATTTAATGGTATAATATATCTTTCCTCACCTATGCGAACAGTCATTCCATCTATAATTGCCAGAGTAAGTGGTAATTTTATGGTAAAGGTTGTTCCCTGGTCTTTTTTACTATCTATATTAATTGTACCTCTTAACTGTTCAATATTGGTTTTGACTACATCCATCCCTACTCCGCGCCCCGATGTTTCTGTAATCTCAGTTGATGTGGATAATCCAGGCTCAAAGATTAGTTGATATACGTCTTCATCACTTAATTGTTTATCCTCAGAGATAATTCCAGCTACTGCCGCTTTTTTTCTAATCGTTTCTGGATCAAGGCCCTGACCATCATCAGCTATTTCTATCACTATATTACCTTCCTGATGATAAGCATTTAAAGAGATAGTACCTTTTCCTGGTTTACCCTTTTTTTCTCTTATTTCAGGAGCTTCTATACCGTGATCTACAGAATTTCTGATCATATGTTTTAAGGGATCTACTATTTTTTCAGTAACAACCTTGTCCAATTCAGTATTTTTACCGGATATATTTAATTTAACTTCTTTACCCAATTCCCGGGCCAGGTCTCTAACCAGTCTTCTAAACCGTAAAAATGTATTTCCTATAGGAATCATTCGTACATTCATTATTTCTTCCTGAAGTGATCTTATTTTATTATCAACACTTTCAAGAGCTGTAAGCAGTTCACGTTCTCCATCTTTTGCCCGGCGTAGGGCTAACTCTCTAACTTTCGCCTGAGAAATAACCAGTTCTGCCATTGAGTTCATCATTAATTCCAGTTTGTTTGTATTTACTTTAATAGTACTTTTCTTTTTCCTGTTTTTACTTTTATTCTGGTCTTCAAGAGCACTTTTTAATTGTGATTTTGCAACTTTTCCTTCTTTTTCTAATATCTCACCCAATTTATCCTGCTGCTCCAGGGCTTCTTTTATATCTTCTTCTGCTACAATTCCCCGCTCAACCAATATTTCACCTATTTTTTTGTCGGCTAAAGTCATATCCATTCCATCTTCAAAGTTTTCAGTTAAATCATCTATTGTAATATCATTATCAATCTCTACAAACATAAATATAGTTTCAAGTTTACTCTTTACAGCAGTTGTTTCCAGCAGTATATTAAAATATAGATAACATAATTCTGGCTCCAGATTGTAAATATCAGGTATTTTATTTAAATTTATATCAGTCATTAATATAGTGCCTATCTCATCTAATTCTTTTAATAATAACAGCGGATCTGTTCCTGTTTTAAAGAATTCAGAATTTAAATCCAACCTGATTCTATAGTATTTTTTACTGTTTTCCTGGACATTCTTATCTTCACTTCCACTTTGATTTGCAGCAGTATTTTCATCTTTATCCAATGTTTCTTTGTGTTCATCTAAAATAGCAATTAACTGTCTGCTTATTCTCTCCAATTCATTTATATCTGGCTGAATTTCCTTATCATAAATACCTTCCACCATTTGACTGACAAGGTCACGGCTGGAAAGAAGTAATTCTATCAACTCTGAATTAACAGACATCTTGCCATTTCTAATCCTGTCCAACACTTCTTCTGCATGGTGAACAAAATCAGAAATATTGGAAAGTCCAGTTAAAGCTGCACTACCTTTTAAAGTATGCATAGACCTAAATATTTCGTTAATCAAATCTTTATTCTCAGAACTATTTTCCAGCTCCAGCAAATCAATTTCTAATTTTTCAAGAATCTCTCCTGCTTCCTCAATAAACGTATCTAGCAAATTATTGTCTTCCAAAAAAATCACCCCCTGACAAACTTTTTAGCAACACTTTTTAACTGTTCTGGTTTAAAAGGTTTAACCAACCAGCCGGCTGCACCCAGCTTTTTGCCTTTCATTATCATTTCTTCCTGTGATTCTGTAGTAAGTATAATAACTGGAATATACCTGAATATTTTATCTTCTTTAACATTTTTCAGAAAAGTAATACCATCCATCTCCGGCATATTAATATCAGTAATTATTAATTCAGGTCTATCACCATCAGCAGTTAATTCTTTTAATTTTTCTATTCCAGTTTTGCCATTATCAGCAAGATAAACATCATATCCAGCTTTTTTTAAAGTAAATTTAACAGAAGCACGCAGTGTTTTTGAATCATCAACTGCTAAAATATTACCTGACATTAACAACCACCCCTTTTAATTAACTCCCAACAAATTCCCTATACCAGTTGAATTCAATAATTTCTCAACTGATTTCGATACATTAATTAATGATAGTTGCAAACCATCTTTTAGTTCACATTTTTTTAAAGAAATAAGCAACTGCAGTCCTGCTCCATCAATAACCTCCACTTCCTGAAAATCAAGTTCTACCTTTGAACTATTATTCGTTTTCTTTAATAAAGACTCCCGTACTTCTTCTATAGAGAAAACAGTCAGTTCTTCCGGTAGTACTAACCGACATTTTTGTTTTTCTACCATTTATACCCCCCCATTTTATGAAGCATTTGCTATTCAGAAATGAAAATATACAGAATAATAGAGTGCCTTTTATCCCAGGCTGGTCATCTAAAATAAAATCATTTCACCACTTTCCTGGCCTATATCCAAGTCTATATCGTCAAACTCCATGCTGGCAGTTTTTCTTTCAAGATAACTGGTGAACTTCTCTAAAATCTGCTGAAACTTATCATTATCTGTTACCCATTTTTCTAACTGAACCTTATCCAAATAACCCTTTTTTTTCTGACTTAAACCTTCTTTCATATCATCAAAAGTATTAATTAAATCTTCACAGGTTTCTTCTAGACTCCTACATTTTTCCATCTCATTAGTAATATATGTTATTTCATTTATTAAACCTGTTAATGAAGATTGTACACTTTCAATAGAGCTGCTGGTTAATTCTTTTATGGTATTCAAATCATCATTGGTACTACTTAACATCTGCTGAGACTGATTCAGATGTTTTTTATTTTGCTGGGATAATTCCATGAATTTTTTTAAACTGACAGCCAGCTCCTGATTTAAGTCACTACTGTATTCCTCACTATGAATACTGGTTTCAATGAAATTATCAATTGCCTTTTCTATATCCTCTATAAATTTATATCCGGAGTCAATTCTGGAAAACTCTATCTTGGCCAGTATCTTTATTTTCTGGATATTACCTGCTATAACACTTATCTCCTTAAAACCGCTTCTAATCCCTTTCATATTGGCCCAGAATGTATCCTGTTTTTTTATTATCTGCTGATAACTATTCTCAAAATTATTAAGCTCATTATTTAATTTAGGCAAAAATTGAAATATTTCAGAGAATATTTTGTCAATAAAACTGCCATATCCCTGAATATTAGTGATTCCTTCAAGGTCTATCCTTATTTTATGTAAATCATTTTTTGTATTTCTAAAATGAGATTCTATAGAAAAAAGTGATTCTTTTAATTGATTTTTTATGTTATTTATCAACTCTTTAGATAATCTTGTGCTTTCTTCTATAAAACTAATTAAATTTAATAATTCTACATCACTGCTGCAGTTAACTGACCTCTGTCGTATTTCATCTATATTAATTTTCAAGATTTCACGGAGATTCTCTATATTCTGTCTGATAATATCCTGTTTCTGTATAAGAACAAGTATCTCATAAATAGGTTGAACCGCCTCTTTAATATTAGTTAGATTATTTTTTAAATTAACTGCTGTGTCTTTAAGTAATGTTAATAACTCCTGAAAATGACTGTCAACATCTTTATATTTAACAGTTATTTTAGCTTCCTGTTCAATAAGAATATCTATTTCATCATTAAAATTCTGATACCATTCCTGCAGATTTTTTATATATTGTTCAACCTGATTATATTTATTTTTCACTTTTTCAGAAGTACTACTTATCTCAGTGGTTATAACTCTAAAAGCAGAACCCTCTTTTATATTATTAAATGAAAAAACATTGGCATTAATTGATAAAACTTTTAATTGCGTTAAAACACTTTTTAATTCTTTGATTAGATTAAATATCTCAACAAACCTTGTCTGGCTATTTTCACTATCTTTATCAATAAATCCTTCCAATTCTGTTAGGAGTTCTTCTCGTCCTGATAAGGCCTGATACAGATCATTTATTTCCGTCTTTATTCGTTTTATTACTTCAGCAATCATTAAAGATTCCTGCTGTACATTTTCATTATTTATAAAGAAGTTAACCAGTTTTTCAGTTTCAGTTATTGTTTTATCCACATCTTCTTCAACTTCAGGTAATCTATCGGATATTAAGCCGTAAAAATCTTCTGTTTTTTCTATCATATCTTCTAATAATTCAGTTTTATGGGCCAGTTTGTCTTCTAACTTTTTAAAAAAATCCAAACTTATCCCCCTTTCTCTGCTAGGTAAAATATTTTTTAGTAATATTATTTTCAATAATTTTTAATATTACATTAGTTTGTGCTTGTATTTAATATTTTAGCATTTTCAATTTTTTATTTTATTACAAATGACTTACAAACCCTTTACAAAACTATCATTTCAGTATATATCTCTATAAAACAAAAAAAAACCAGCATTAATGCTGGTTAAATAGTTAGTTTTTGATAATATTCAATTATATTGTAGGATGGTTCTATATCCAAATCTTCATTTAAAATATCTTTACATTCTCTATATACCCTGACAGCCCTGTTATTTTGTCCGAGCTTATTATAACTCTTCATCTTATATAGGTATGCATTTTCATAATATATATCTATATCTAATATATCATCAGCACATCGGATACATTTTTTATAATTGTCTTCTTTAAAATAATTTATCATTACTTTTTCCTTAATCTGTATATATTTATTTCGCAGTCTTTTTCTCTCCTCTGTCACCCAGTTTAAGTAGGATTCTTCAGCTATAAAATCTCTCTGATAACACTGCAGAGCAGCCTGATAATATTTTATTTTTATAATCTGCTCTTCAATGTTTTTTCCTCTATCAACTAACATTTTAAATTGCTCAACATCATAGTAGATACTGTTGGTGTGAATAATACCATATCTATCGGATTTTTTAGATATAAAAAATGGATCCTTTTTCTTATCTCTATCAGGTTCAAGCAGATTATTAAGATAATTGAGCGTAACATAAAAAGAATTATAGGCTCTAGCAGCATTCTTTTCAGGCCAGAGTAAACCAATTATTTTATCACGGTGAATAAAACGGCCGTAATATACTAATAACAGAGTAAACAATTCTTTAGCCTTTTTCCTTTTCCAGCAGTCAGATGTTATTTTATCTTTACCCCTATA
This sequence comes from Halothermotrichaceae bacterium, assembly GCA_048623215.1. Lineage (GTDB taxonomy): Bacteria > Bacillota > Halanaerobiia > Halanaerobiales > DTU029 > JBMCBT01. The sequence goes on along the minus strand of JBMCBT010000004.1, from coordinate 27,059 downwards.
AATTATTAACTCTTCTCCTAAAGATTCAATTCTTAGAGAATAACCAGGGTGATAACTGATATCAGACATACCTACTTTTCTCAGCACTTTATTAATATAATCATTCTCTAGTCCTTGCTGACGTGCTTCTATTAATAAGGGTATCGAACAGCTTTTTTCCCTGCAGTTTATAACCTGGCCGTCCATTAATAGCTTATCTCCTATAGTCTCCCGACAGCTTATAAGTGTCTTTTTTAAAGATGTTTTGATTTTGCTTACTCCCTTATGTTTTCTATACTTTAATACATGCAACCAGATATGAGATACATTTATGTATATATTATCTTCTTTACTTTTAAAAATAGCAGCTGCCTTTTCAAGATATTTTTCTGCCATTTCATAATCTCTATCCAGCAAATAAGCAATTCCTTTTGCCAACTGAAAATAACCACTATAAAGATTATCTTTTCTGTTTTTTATATAGTCTATCCCCTGATTACAGTATTCAAGACAATTTTCTAAATTACCATAGAATGCCTCCTGTAATGCCAGTTGAAGTAAGACACGACCTTTGTGCCAGGATTGATTAAAAGGTACATCAGTAAGACTCTTTAATCTATTTTTTAAACGGTTTTTTAGGTTTTCAAAACTAAAGACGCCCAGTAATCTATAAACCATTAATTGATATATCCCTAAAAACATTTTAGTTAAACCATTACAACTATCAATATTCTTCCAGATTAGCTCAAGTGCGTGATAAAATTTACCTTCCTGTAGATAGAAAAAAACCTGATAAACTAAACCCATATTATTTTCTATATAGGGAAGCTCTGCTTCTACTTGATTATCTTCCAGTAAATCTATCCAGTTTAAATTTTCATTAGCATTATTATAATAGTTTATTATAGATTTAAATAATTTATAATTGGTTAATCTGTCTTTATATTTATGAAAAAGAGCCTCAGCTTTTTTTACATCATTTTTAAGCAGCAAATAGTCAAAAATTTTAAGTTTTATAAAATACATAAACTGATTTTTATCAAATATATTTTGCAAATTACCTATTTTTTTAAGATACTCACTTCCTTCAGGATGTTTCAAATAAATATAAAACCTACTTAATTTAAATAACACCATTATTAATTGATCAGTATTTTTTATTTCTCTTTCTGCCTTTTTATAAAACTTTAAAGCCGTAGTGAATTTTTCCTGATTATAACAAAGATCAGCTCTATACATGTAGAGAGAAGGATATAAATCAAACATTTTAGTTGATACTTTTTCTAAATAATTTTTTAATAAATCAAAATGTTTTTCTTTAATCCAGTAATCAGCCATACTTATAATAGTTTCAGCGATTTCCTTCTCTTTTCCAGACTCCTTTATATAAGGCAAACCCTGGCTATAATATTTTAAATTAATACAGGCTTTCCCCACCTGATAATATAAATTATTAATATCATATTTTTGCTGCACTTTAAAATTTAAAAAACTTTTTAATAATTTATGATATCTGTATTTATCATTTGCAATTTTGTATACAAAAAAATTATTAGTAGTAATTTCATCTAATATATTACTACTATTTTTAATTCCGAGCAGCTCGTTACAGACATCTGGACTAACCTCTTCCAATATGGAAGTCTTTATTAAAAATTTTAAAATATTTTTATCTTTTATAGTCATATTTTTTAATACTTTAATATTAAAATATTTATAAAAAGATTCAGTAAAAATATTACTACTACCGTTATTTATCATTTCATCAAATACTTTACTGTCATCGGTTTTATGTGCCAGATAATTTAAAGCCGGCAGCCAGCCTTCTGTTTGATTATAGATTTTCTCAGCAGTAGTTTCAACAATATCCAGATTATATAAATATTGAAAATATTCCTTAATTTGTTGACTATTTAATTTAAATAGACTTTCATTAATTATTAATACTCTCTGTTCCATCTTCCAGAAAACTAAATTACTAAACTCTACTTTTGTTCTGCTGATTATTAATAAATGACAATTTGAAGGAAGATTATCTATAAAATAATCTAAAGCCTGTTTAATCTTACTGTGATTTTTAACTATATGATAATCATCCAGAATAATATATATTTCATTGTTCTTGCAACTAATCTCATCTAAAATTTGACTGAGTATAGTATCTATGTCTATTTCTTTATTCCTTAATTTTTTCTTTATATAAAAAATTTTATCACTATTCATATTAATCAATAATGAGTCTATCAGGTTAATCCAGAATTGTATTGGATCATTATTTATCTTTTCTATAAAATACCAGCAGACTATATCCTTACTGGCAGATATAGTCAACCAGTGGCTTAACAAAACAGTTTTACCATATCCAGGCCCTGCCTTAATAATGGTTAACGGATATTTGTTTATTAAATCAAATTTTTTTAAAATAGTTTGATTTTTATAAAGCTGACCTGGCATATCAGGAATATTAAATTTATAGTTATAGTTACTTTTACTTCTATCTACTCTACTACCCGGCATTAGTCCATAGCACCTCATGACTTTGTATATTAATAAATATAATGTAATAAATATTAAAAATAACAAAATATTTCGACAATATTTTTAAAATTATCGATTAATAGCATATTATATTTTTTTTGTTACTTTTTTCTCTTTTTTTGTATTTTTATTTTATTTTCTGTAAATTTATAGTATAATTAATTCTTGAAATAAAAGCTTAAGATTTAATACTATTATTAATTATAAGGTTTTTTTTTATTATTTCAATATCTCTGTGTTTTTTGGTATCCTTCCGTCACAAAAAGTATAATACCGGCGTTTTATTATAATATAATAGTATTATTTTACACAAATTGAATCATAATAAGTGGTGGAGTTAAAAATGACATTATACATAAAATTAAAAAAGTTAAGAAAAGAAAAAGAACTAACACAGAAAGAGCTGGCAGAAATATTAAATTGCTCGCGAACTACCATCGCCAATTATGAACAGGGTAATCGAGTCCCTGATATATATTTTCTAAAAGAAATTGCTGATTTTTTTCAGGTTTCCCTGGACTATCTTATGGATAGAGAAAATTATATGAAAAATCGTATACCTTTTTTTACTCAAAATAAGGGGCCAGCAGTTGTTTTAATAGAAAGCAGCAGTGGTGAAATAATTGATGCCAACAAAAGTGCTGTTAACCTTTACGGCTACAGCAAAGAAGATTTATTGCAGATGACAGTCTGGGATATAACCACTTTCAATAAAAATGAATTATTAAAAAGACTCCCACTCATTACAAAAGGTATAAAAAGAAGGTCCTATATGCAGCATCGTACTGCTGATGGAACAATTATAAATGTAGAAGTATTATGCAGCACTATAAACAATAATAATAAAACATATATTTACTGTATTATCTACAATATTGATAACCGTTTTTTTCTTGATGATACAATTGACCAGCTTCATAACTCCCTTATCACCAGATTAATGCAAAACTTATGTAATACAATACCACATATAAAACGTCACCTGGAGAGAGTTGCACTTTTAAGTATAATAATTGCTGAAGAATTAGACTTATCTCCTGTAAAAATAAAAAATATAAAAACGGCAGCTAAACTGCATGATATTGGACTTATTAGTATACCAAAAAACATTGTAACCAAACCAGATAAAATAAATACCCAGGAATATGAATTGATCAAAAAGCATCCAGAAGAAGGCTATAAATTATTGAAAAATTTCAACATTGATTCTCCTATTCCCGAAATTGTCCTTCAGCATCATGAAAGAATAGATGGTTCTGGCTATCCCAACGGCTTAAAAAATGAAGAAATTAAAATAGAAGCCAAAATAATAGGAACTGCTGATATACTTGAAGCTGAGACTGCAGATAGACCCTATAGAGAAAAAAATAAGATAAAGACTGTCCTAAATGAGTTGAAACAGAACCAAGGTATAATTTATGATAAAAAAATTGTGGATATAATTTTTGATTTATTTCTAAATAAAAATTTCAGGTTCCCGTAAAAATTAACAAAAACCTTCTACTTCAAATTAATTTGAAATAGAAGGTTTTCATGAATTCCTTTATAGTTAATCCTATTTACTTCAAGTTATAAAAAGCATCTTTCCCGGCATATTCTGCAGTTTCACCAAGGTATTCTTCGATTCTAAGCAGCTGATTATATTTAGCTACTCTTTCAGACCTTGCTGGAGCACCGGTTTTAATCTGACCGGTATTTAAAGCAACAACCAGGTCAGAGATAGTTACATCTTCTGTTTCACCTGAGCGGTGTGAGATAACTGCTGTATAGCCAGCTCTTTCAGCCATTTCAATGGCTTCTAAAGTTTCTGTCAGTGAACCTATCTGGTTAACCTTGATCAGGATGGAATTAGCACTACCCTGTTCAATACCTTTAGCCAGTCTTTCTGTATTGGTTACAAAGAAGTCATCACCAACAAGCTGTACTTTATCACCCAGTTTATCTGTCATAGTTTTCCAGCCGTCCCAGTCATCTTCATCAAGACCATCTTCAATGGAGACAATTGGGTATTTTTCAACTAATTCAGCATAGAAATTAACCATTTCTTCAGCTGTAAGTTCTTTTCCTTCTCCTTCCAGAACATATTTACCATCTTTATAGATCTCGGAAGCAGCTACATCAAGTGCAATCATAATATCTTCTTCTGCTTTATAATCCGCTTTTTCTACAGCTTCCATGATAACTTCAATAGCTTCTTCATTGGAAGAAAGGTCTGGAGCAAATCCACCTTCATCACCAATAGCTGTATTCAGGTCACGCTCATTAAGTACATCCTTTAAATTGTGATATACTTCTGCACACATCTGTAGAGCACCGGCAAAACTAACAGCACCTACAGGCATAATCATAAATTCCTGAATATCTACATTGTTATCAGCATGTTCTCCACCATTTAAAATATTCATCATTGGAACAGGCAGTTTTTTGGCATTAACTCCACCCAGATATTTGAACAGAGTATTACCTGAAGCTGCCGCAGCTGCTTTAGCTACTGCCAGTGATACACCCAGGATAGCATTTGCACCAAGCTTGCCTTTATTGTCTGTACCATCTAGTTCCAGCATCAGGTTATCTACAGCTACCTGGTCATAAGCATCATATCCGACTAATTCTTTGGCTATAACTTCATTTACATTTTCTACTGCTTTTTTAACACCCTTGCCAAGATAGCGGTCTCCACCATCTCTTAACTCTACTGCTTCATAAGCACCGGTAGATGCACCAGATGGTACAGCAGCACGGCCCATAGAACCATCACCCAATACGACCTCTACTTCAACAGTAGGATTACCGCGTGAATCCATAATTTCTCTTGCAAAAACATCAATAATAGTTGTATCCATTTTATCTATCCCTCCTGTAAAATTTTTATCTGTCCGGAAAAATTATTTTCTTCCGCTTGCCGTCCGGTCGACTTTCTACATTTGAAATAAACTTCTAATCATCAATCAAAATATCCCCAGTCATTTCCTCCGGTATATCCAGTCCTAATAAATTGAGCATTGTTGGGGCTATATCGGCTAATTTGCCGGATTTGACCCCTACCCCCTCAGAACCGCCAATATATACAAGTGGTACTAAACTGGTAGTATGAGCTGTAAATGGTTCACCATCAGCTTCAAACATTTTTTCACTATTACCGTGGTCAGCAGTCAGCAGCACCTGGCCGCCTTTATCGAGTATAACCGGCAGCAGTTTGCCCAGGCATTCATCTACAGTTTCAACAGCCTGTACTGCTGCTTCGAAAATACCGGTATGGCCGACCATATCACAATTAGCATAATTTAAAATCACTACATCATATTTATCTTCATTGATTTTTTCAATCAGAGCATCTGTTACTTCATAGGCACTCATCTCCGGCTTGAGGTCATATGTAGCTACCTTTGGTGATGGAATTAACTCCCTGTCCTCTCCAGGATATTTCTTTTCTATACCACCATTGAAGAAAAATGTTACATGTGCATATTTTTCGGTTTCTGCTATTCTTAACTGCCTGATATCATTTTTACTTAAGGTTTCAGCAAAACCATTTTTAATCTCTGCTGGTGGAAAGGCTATTGGCAGACCAAACTCCTCATCATATTCTGTCATACAGACATAATATAAATCCTCTGGATGTTTTTCAGGCCTCTCTAATGCCTCAAAGTCTTCTATAGCTAAAGCACGTGTTATCTGTCTAGCCCTATCTGCCCTGAAATTGAAAAATACTACTGCATCATCATCAGCAACAGTTGCCACTGGTTCTCCATCCTCTTCAATAACAACAGGTACTATAAACTCATCAGTAACTTCATCATTATACGAATCTTCAACTGCAGTTACTGCATCATTGCTTTTATTTCCCCTACCCAGAACCATAGCATTATATGCTTTCTGGGTTCTATCCCAGCGGTTATCCCGATCCATAGCATAATATCTACCACTGACTGTTGCAATCTGGCCTGTACCCAGTTCATCTATTTTATCTTCAAGCTGCTGCATATACTCTGCTCCACTTTTAGGCGGAGTGTCTCTACCATCCATAAAAGCATGAACATAGACTTTATCCAGATTATAGTCATCAGCCATTTCCAGAAGTCCAAACAGATGACGGATATGACTGTGAACACCACCATCAGATAATAACCCCATTAAATGCAGAGCACTATCATGTTTTTTCACATGTTTAATTGCTTTTTTTAATCTACCATTTTCCAGTATAGAGTCATCATCAATTGCTTTATTGATCCGTGTATAATCCTGATAAACTATTCTTCCGGCTCCCAGGTTTAAATGACCTACTTCAGAGTTACCCATCTGTCCTTCCGGTAAACCAACATCTTTTCCAGAAGCACCAAGGGTTGTTTTTGGATATTTTTTCATTATCTTATCTATATTGGGAGTATCAGCAGCTTCTACAGCATTTCCTTCTTTATTATCTCTAATTCCAAATCCATCTAATATTATTAGCGCAAGTGGTTTTGGACGAGCCATTTTGCTCACCCCTTTCTCTTATAATATTATTTTCTTATTAACAGTATTTTTAATACGACCTTCTTTCATTATTAATCTCACATTATTCCATTATTTACTCTGAATATTGTATTACTTTGCACCTTTAACAATACTTGTAAATGAATCTGCAGCCAGACTGGCTCCACCAACTAAGGCACCATCAATCTCAGGCTGTGCCATCAATTCTTCTACATTATGAGGTTTGACACTACCACCATATTGTATTCTCATTTTATCAGCTGCATCTCCAAAATCTTCTCTAACCAGGTCTCTTATATACTTAATAACTTCATTAGCATCTTCAGCAGTTGCAGTTTTACCTGTACCGATTGCCCAGATAGGTTCATAGGCAATAACAGTTGCTTCAACCTGCGCAGCAGATAAGCCTTCCAGGTCTGCTTGTACCTGTTTCTTAACTTTATCCTTAGTATTACCTGCTTCTCTTTCTTCCAGTGTTTCACCTACACAGATAATAGGTTTTAGTCCATTAGCAAAGACAGCTTGTACCTTGCGATTAACATCTTCATCTGTTTCTCCAAAATATTCTCTGCGTTCTGAGTGGCCCAGAATTACATAGCTGGCACCAATTTCTGTTAACATCGGCCCGGCGATTTCACCAGTATAAGCACCACTATCTTCCCAGTACATATTTTGAGCACCAAGTGCAATATTACTATCTTCTATTACATTCTGCACACTGACCAAATCTATAGCCGGTGGGCAGACAGCTATTTCCACATTATCTATACCTGCAACTTTTTCTTTAAGAGCTCTTACCAGCTCTTCCGCTTCACTGACAGTCTTATTCATCTTCCAGTTACCGGCAATAAAAGGTTTACGCATTCTATCCCTCCTTAGTTAGATATCATCATCTTAATTAAATGCACATATCTTGTTTATACAATAACATTAAGTATAACATAGCTATCAAGCTAAACTTGATTTATTTTATGCATCATCAACCGCTTCAACACCTGGTAAAGGTTTACCTTCAAAGAACATTAAGGATGCCCCACCACCTGTTGAAATATGAGTCATTTGTTCTTCTAAACCAGCTTTTTTAATAGCAGCTGCAGAATCGCCGCCACCGATAATTGATTTAGCATCTGACTCAGCTAAAGCTTTTGCTACTGCATTAGTACCTGTAGCAAATTTATCAAATTCAAAAACACCTAATGGCCCATTCCAGATAACTGTAGCTGCATCTTGAATTATCTGTGAATATTTTTCTATAGTCTTTGTTCCACCACTATCAAGTGATTCCCAGTCTTCTGGTATTTCATCAGCAGCTACCACTTTACTATTTGCATCTTTAGCAAACTCATCAGCAACTACTACATCTATCGGCAGCACAAGCTTAGTACCTTTTTCTTCAGCTTCCTCAAGTAATTGTTTAGCCAGGTCAAGTTTTTCTTCTTCAACTAAAGAATTGCCGGTTTCATAACCACTGGCTCTAAGGAATGTATTGGCGATACCTCCACCTACCAGTATATAATCTACTTTATCCATCAGGTTTTTAATAACACCAATTTTTCCTGATATTTTAGCTCCACCCATAATAGCAACAAAAGGATGTTCTGGATTTTCCATTACTTCACCCAGAGCATTTAATTCTCTCTGCATCAAAAATCCAATTGCAGATGGCAGATATTCTGTTACACCTACTGTAGACGCATGAGCACGGTGAGCTGCGCCAAAAGCATCAATTACAAAAACATCAGCTATACTGGCTAGCTCTTCAGCAAACTTTGAATCATTTACCTTTTCTCCCTCATGGAAACGTGTATTTTCTAATACCAGTACATCTCCATCTTTAAGAATATCAACTGCTTCTTTAACCTCACTACCGATACAGTCATCTACCTTACTGACCTCTTTACCGATCAGGTCTGCCAGTCTTTCTGCAACCGGGTCAAGCCTTAGGTCCTCAACAACTTTACCTTTTGGACGACCCAGATGTGACATCAGGATAACTTTAGCATCTTCTTCTATTAGATAATTGATTGTTGGCAGTGCAGCCTCAATCCTTGTATCATCTGTAATATTTCCATCTTCCAGTGGAACATTAAAATCAACTCTTACCAGAGTATTTTTCCCTTTAAAATCTATATCTTTTAAAGTCTTTTTCATAGTAAATCCCTCCTCGTATAATTGATATCCTCCCCCACCTTAAAGGTGAGAGAGGATTATATAAACTAATTAATCGAGTTCAGCAACTTTCATAGTCAGTTCAAGGACGCGGTTTGAATAGCCCCACTCATTATCATACCAGGAAAGAACTTTAACCTGGTTCCCGGCTACAACCATTGTTGACTGGCCATCTATATAGGAAGAATAACTAACTCCTATAATATCTCTGGAGACAATTTCGTCATCAGTATAACCAAGGATACCTTTCATATCTCCTTCAGCATGCTTTTTAAAAGCAGCATTTACTTCATCAACAGTAACATCTTTTTCCAGTGTAAAGACACCATCAACTACAGCACCATCTGGCACAGGAACTCTTACAGCCATACCGTCAATTTTACCCTCTAATTCAGGTAGTACTTTAGTTGTTGCAATAGCTGCACCAGTAGTAGTAGGTATTAAGTTTTCAGCAGCTGCTCTTCCTCTTCTTGTCTTCCCGGCAGGTAGATCTAAAATAGCCTGACTGGAAGTATAAGCATGAATTGTAGTGATTAAGCCTTTTTCAATACCAAATTCATCATTAAGTACTTTAGCCATAGGTGATAAACAATTAGTAGTACAGGAAGCGTTTGATACAATTTTATCTTCTGCTTTTAACTCATCATCATTTACACCTAAAACGATAGTGTTATCAATTTCATCTTTAGCAGGCACAGTCAGAACTACTTTTCTAGCACCAGCTTCCAGATGTTTTTCTAATTGTGCTTTTTTGCGGAATACACCTGTCGACTCTATAGCAACATCAACACCCATATCTCCCCATGGTAAATCTGCCGGGTCTTTTACAGAAAGTACTTCAATCTCTTTACCATTAATTTTAATACCTTTTTCTGTTACTTCAACGTCTCCATCAAAACGACCGTGAACAGAGTCATACTTAAACAAATAAGCCAGGTTTTCTTTATCTGCCAGGTCATTAATAGCAACTACGTCAACATCAGCATCTCTCTGAACGATACTCCTATAAATATTCCTTCCAATTCTCCCAAAACCATTAATAGCAATTTTTACAGTCATTATTTATCTTCCTCCTGTTAATATATTTTTATAGATTAAGGGTAAGTTCCCTTAAAAACTTATCTTATTAGTAATTCCAAGGCACTTTGTCTTTAACACCATTGAAACCATTAAAATTATGTTATCATTAACTGTTCAAGAATATCTAGCCTGATACTATACTTTCTATATTCCTGAATCACCTCCTCTTAAATTCAATAATTTCTTTTGCTGTTAATTCATCAGTAATTAATAAATCATGATACCTAGGTGAAACTACTGAAACTATAGCCCGGGCCTTTTCCGGGCCGCCGGCTACTACAACTACTTTATTAATCTTTTCCAGGTCTCCTAAGTGCAGTCCTACACTTGTTGTTGTATAAATTATATCTCCATTTTCATTAAAATAATAACCCAGAGCTTCACCAACTGCACCTTTATTTATTAATTCATTTATCTGTTTATCAGACATATCCCGGCGTCTTGCCATCTCTTCAGCACTACCAACACCGTGTATTAATACATTTGTTTTTTTTAAGCTGTCCAATATTCTCTGAATAGAAGGCTCAGCCAGTATTCTATCAACATTTTCTTCTTTAATACTATCCGGTATATATAATAATTGATAAGAACCTCCTACTTTTTTGGCAATAGTAGCAGCAATTGTATTGGCCTGTATCTCAACTTCTTCTCCCAGTCCTCCCCTGCCGGGGACAACCATTACCTCCAGTGGTTTATCAGTAAATTGCATTGATTTTGCAATCTGTGCCAGTGTTGAACCACCGGTTACTGCCAGAATATCCTGGTCATTTAATAGCTTTTTAACCAGCCTGGCTGTAAAACGGCCAATTTCCTGAATAATTGTAGAGTGTTCTAAATTACCTGGAACAATAAAAACATCTTTCAAACCAATTGCTTTTTTTAAATCATTTTCTAATATTTTAATGCCTTTTACTTCTTTTATGTATTTATCAAGCTCACCAAGAAAATCACTTCCAGTCTGTGTTATCACAGCTCCTGCCCGCGAAATATTGATAAGTCCTCTTCTCTGTAAAAACTCTACTTCTTTTCTTACAGTCCTCTCACTCATATTTGTCTTTTCAGAAAGGGACCGCCTACCTATAGGTTGATTATAATAGATGTTACGCAATATAGTATACCGATTTTCTGCAACAGATATTAATTCCGGCACTATTTTTTCCTGTATTTTAAACAGATATTGCATTTATGGCCATATCCCTCCCTTAACTGGCGAAAATATATTATACTACTTTTATCATTTAGCTTACTTTGCAACTAAAGTTCTAACCATATATTATCAGTTCCTTTTCTTTCTAGCGGGACTTTTTTATCCAAACGGAACAAATGTGTCCCATCTAAAGCAAAAAATATACTAATGTTCTTTCATATAATTGTAAAAATTTATCTGTTTTATTCTGTGCCATTTAACATTATAATATATTCTTTGTCTTAATGCAAAACCCTTTTTTTATTCTTTCCTCTTTCGCCTTTTTTGTGATGAATAAACCCCCATCTGGTTCCGGTATTTTGCTACTGTACGCCGGGAGATATTAATATCCTTTTCTTTTTTAAGTACTTCCTTTAATGCACTATCACTTAATGGTGAAGATTTATCTTCTTTTTTTATATACTCACTAATAATAGCTTTAATACTGATTGAGGATATATTTTTAATTCCACTACTGAAAAAAAACTTTAATTCAAATAAACCGTGTGGTGTCTGAACATATTTATCAGTTGTAGCCCGGCTAACAGTAGATTCGTGTATACCAATAGTATCAGCGACTTCTTCCATAGTCATTGTAACCATTGATTTAATTCCTTCTTTAAAAAAAGCCAACTGTTTTTTGATAATTGTTTGAGCAATACGGTAAATCGTCATTCTTCTCTGTTCAATACTTTTTATTAACCATAATGCAGCTTTATATTTTTTTTCAAGATATTCATGTGCTTTATCTTCAACTTTGTTTTTTAACATTCTATAATAATAAGAGTTTATTTTAAGGCCAGGACTCGTTTTTTCATTGGAAATCACTACAAATTTCCCATCCAATTCCTTGATTATTAAATCCGGCAGTATATATTCTGTTTCTTTCTTATCATAAAAGTCTGAAACAGGGTAAGGATTAAGAGTTTTAATAAGATTAATAGCAGCTAATACTTCCTTTTTGTTTTTTCCTATTTTCTTTTTTATCAACCTATATTTACCTTCAGCTAATTCATCCATATAGTTTTCTACAATTTCTTCTGCTGTCTTTGTATGTATTTTTAAACTTTTTAGCTGAATTAAAAGACTTTCTTTTATATTTCTTGCTGCAATTCCAATAGGATCCAGATACTGTATTTTTTCTAATATACCATTGACCGCTTTTACTGAAACATTATATTTAGCAGCAATTTCTGTAACAGCTATCTCCAAAAAACCATGTTCATTCAAATTACCTACAATATATTCTCCTATATATAATTTGGATTTATCAAGTACCTGATATAATTGTTTCTCAAGATATTCATATAAATTAGGCCGATAGGCAACATAGTTTTCATAATTAGTAGAATTAGTTTCATTAAAGTCAGTACTAGATACCTGGTCATAATCAAGTTCTTTTTTATCTTCAATTAACTCCAGCAGTGGATTTTCATTAACTTCTTCCTCAATATATTCGGCTAATTCCTGACTATTATACTGCAAGATTTTAATGGCTGTCTGAAGTTTCGGAGTCATAATAAGCTGCTGTTTTTGTTCAAGATTTAAGTCAAAACCTAAATCCATTAATTATCTCCCCTTATCTCATCTGCAATTTTTTTAATCCTCCGCATACGGTGATTAACCCCTGACTTGCTTAATGTCGGACTAAGCAGTTCCCCCAATTCTTTAAAACTGGCATAGGGGTTTTCTTTTCTTAAAATAGCAATTTCTCTTAAACTATTGGATAATGACTGCAGACCTTTAGTTTTTTCGATAAGTTCAATATCATTTAGTTGAAGCATAGCAGCTTTAACAGTTTTATCCAGATTTGCTGTTTCAAAATTTATTTTTCTATTAATATTATTTTTTAAATCTTTCATAACATGTTTATTTTCCATTTTTAGTAGTGCCTGGTGTGCACCAATTACATTTAATACAGTTGCAATATCATCAAATTTCTTGAAATATACTATATATTTTTTGTTATGTTCAGTCATATGGGCTTCAAGCTCAAATTCTGCCAGCAGCTTAACCAGGTCTTCCGCAAAACTCTCATGTTCACAGCGAAACTCTAAATGGTATTCACTATCCGGCCTATTAACAGAGCCACCACCTAAAAAAGCACCGCGTAAATAAGCACGCTGACATTGTTTATTATTTATAAATTGCTCCTTGATTTTAAATACCAGGCTGTTGCTTTTGTCCAGAAACCCCAGCTTATATAAAAATTCCTGGATTCCAGGCTGTGGCGGCAATATTAATTCATATATATTATGATTATTGGAAAAATGTTTATCCTTTTTAACTATTATTTGTATTTCCAGTTTAAACTCTTCTTTTATCAAAGAATAAATTTTACGGGCAAGGTCACCATGATATATTTTGACTTTTACAGCCAGTTGTTTATTTATAATTTGAATTGAACCATCCATCCTGATTAGAGCTGCAAGTTCAGGTAGTTCTTTGCTTTTTTTTCTAGCTATTTCATGTTTTACTTCATCAGTAAAGGACATCATCTCACCTGCTTTCAGCTTTCTTAAAAATAAGTCGTGCCAGTTCTTCTGGATCATGCCGTATATAATCTTCATGAGTAAGCAGATTGCCTTCCATTATTTCAATTTCCAGTTTATTTAATTCTTTATAGTCTGTTTCAACCGGATATGCACCCTCTTCTTCATACTTTTTAGCCAGTTTTTTTGAACCCTGCTCTTTATTGACAATTATCCGGTCAAAAATATTTTTGTCAATATGGTCAATGATAGCCTGAATATGGTCACTGGCACTATAACCAGATGTCTCGCCGGGTTGGGTCATTACATTACAAATATAATATTTGACTGCTTTACTCTTATCAATAGCATCACCTATACCATCAACAAGTAAATTGGGTAATATACTAGTATAAAGACTACCTGGACCCACTACAATAATATCGGCTTCTTGAATAGCCGCTAATGCTTCCGAAGTTGGTTTACATGATGATGGTTTTAAAAATACTTTTTCTATTTTCTTATCTAATTCAGGTATAACAGATTCCCCTATCTTAATACTCTTATCTGAATAAAGTGCACCAAGGCGTATATTTTCATTTGTAGCCGGCAGTACCTGACCCTTAATAGCCAGTACCCGGCTGGACTCTTTAACAGCTTCTTCAAAATCACCCAATATTTCTGTAAGTGAAGCTATAAAAAGATTACCAAAACTATGTCCAACAAGATGGCCTTCACTACTGAAACGGTATTGAAATAAATCTTTCATTAAAGGCTCCACATCAGCAAGAGCAACCAGACAATTTCGAATATCACCTGGAGGAAGCATATCCAGCTCATCTCTCAATTTACCAGAACTGCCTCCATCATCAGCCACAGTTACTACTGCTGTAATATTACTTGTATATTTTTTTATACCTCGCAATAAGTTAGAGAGACCGGTTCCACCTCCCAGAGCAACAACTCTGGGGCCCTGCTCCAGTATCTTCTCCTGATAAAGTTGATCCACTATTTCGCGCTGTGTTTTGTTTTTGCTGAAATTTCTGAAAGCTCCTTTGAAAGCAGCATTAACCCCCCAGAGGCCAGTAATAATGAAAATCGCTGCAATAACAGTCCTAATCATACTAGAAGAAATACTGCCTACCAGAGGAACCAGAAAACCTACTATTCTACTTTCGATAAAACTAAATAACTGAAAATCTATCAGAAAAAAAATGCCTACACTTATTAATATAAAGGAGATAGCAATTAAAAACATCCATCTTTTAACGCCAATACCAGGATATAACCACTTCCAGTTATTCTTCATGCCAACACTCCTGACTACTTATTAATATCTTTATGTTCCACATTTACCCTATATCCTTTATCACGCAAAAATTCTTTCAGCTTAATAGCCGTCGTTACAGAACGATGTTGGCCGCCTGTACAACCAATGGCAATCATCAAATGACTTTTACCTTCTTTTCTATATTCCGGTAAGAGAAATACTATAAAATCAAAAAAACGTTTGTAAAATTTGCCTGTTAACGGCCATTTCATTATATATTCCTGTACAGGAGCTTCTTCACCTGTATGTTCTTTTAAAGAACTAACATAATGAGGATTTGCTAGAAATCTAACATCAAAAACCATATCCGCATCCATCGGAATACCATATTTATAACCAAAAGATATTATGGATATTGACATAGATTCTTTATCTATTTTATTTGCCAGATACGAGTTTTTTAACTCATTAAATAACTCCTTTTTGCTTAATTTAGAAGTATCAATTATTTTACTGGCTTTTCCCCGCAGTTCTTCCAACAGCTCGCGCTCCTTATGAATAGCATCAAGTACTCTTCCTTCTTCATCAAGAGGGTGTCTCCGCCTGGTTTCCTTATAACGTCTAATTAAAGATTCATCTGATGCCTCAAGATATAATATTTCATGATTAATAGATTTTTTCTCCAGAGCAGTTAACTCACCTGTCAAAGCATTAAAAAACTCTCTTCCCCTGATATCAATTACTAAAGCAATTTTTTTTAATTCTGAATGCAGGCAGAGTTCTACAAATTTATTAATAAAAGCTGGAGGCAAATTATCAATACAGAAAAAACCCCTGTCTTCAAAAAAATCCAGCGCTACTGATTTTCCAGCACCTGACATCCCTGTTATTATTAATAACTCCATATTATTATAAATCCCCTCTCATTTTTGCAGTATATAGACTAATTTGCATCTTATACTTTACATCTAGAAATATAATAATTCAATCATATTTTATAATAACCTCTGTTAAAAGTAAACCAGGCTTCTTTATTTTACCAGTACCGGCAGCTTAGACTTAATTATTTGAAAACTTCCAGGTAAGTAACCAATAATTTCACCATCCACTTCTACAATCATCTTAGTACTGGATTCAACTTCAATTTTTCTCCCTTTAATAATATCAACTTTAGGATGTGAAACATGTTTCCCCTTATAAGCCCGGGCAAGATTATAAACTATTTCTCTCTTACTAAGGTCACCCAATATAACAATATCAAAAACACCATTTTCCGGGCTAGCAAATGGAGCTATTTTTATTCCACCTCCAAAAAAACGGCCGTTAGCTACCATTACACTATTAATTTTCTTATTCATCAGTTCTTCACCATCTACTTTTAACCGAATATTTTTATTATTGTACTTTAATATAGTTCTTAAGGCTCCTGTCAGATAAGTTAAAAACCCTCCAAAAATTTTGGTACTGTTGTTAACAAGTTGCACGGTTTCAGCTCCAATACCTACATCAGCCAGGTTAACAAAATAACGGTTTCTCTTTTTGCCGTGAAAACTTATATAAGTTACACAACCAAGGTCAAAATATTTTTTACTTCCTTTTTTTATAATACTTACTATCTCGGCAAAACCTCTTTTTATACCGAGAGATTTTATAAAATCACAACCGGTCCCCTGAGAAAAAACAATTAATTCTACAGCAGGAGATACTAATTTATCATTTTCCACAAATCCATTTACTACTTCATTGACTGTACCGTCACCACCAACAGCCATAATCCTTATGTAACCCTCTGTAATAGCCTGTCTGACTAATTCTGCTGCATGTCCAGGATAATCAGTATAGACACTGGCAATATTTATTTTCTCCATATCAAACTGTTCCTGATAATGAGGCCATAATTTTGCTGTTCTACCACTGGCAGATACCGGGTTAACTATAGCAAATATTTTATCTTTCATATTTTCCTGCCTTTCTGTTAAAACCATAATAATTAATTATTCTTTCAGGGGCTATTTTAAGCTTTTTTACTATTTCCAGGCCCGGCCCGATTTTACCAACCTGTTCAGGTGAATGTGCATCACTATTTATTACAAATTTAACTTCTGTTTGAGATGCAGCTTTAACAAATCCCTCTGTCAAACTGCCGTGTCGCGCATTTATTTCCAGGGCTGTATTGTTAGCAGCACAGACTGAAGCAAGGCTATAAGTATCTATATCAAGTTTATATCCCGGATGTGTAATAAAATCCAATCTATGTTTTTTTACTGCATTTATAACAGCCTGTGTATTAGTTTTTCTAATATTCATTCTTTTCTCCGGAAAATATTTATATAAAATTCTGTTATTAAAAATGATTTCCCGGGCTGAATTAATATCAGGTGGCAATAATAAAAGATGAAGTCCAGCGGCTGCTAAATCCAGCTCAGCCAAAATATTATCCGGAACATCAAGCTCCCCCTGAGAATTAACAATATTTGCTTCTACACCTGCTAATATATCAATTTCAGAATACTCATAATTTAGATTTTCTATTTCTTTTTTAATATCTAACAACTGTTCCGGCCTTTTTACTCCTAACCTGATAAAATTAAAGGTTCTGGGGCCGTGATCAGTTATGGCAAGTTGGCGAAATCCCCGGGCTACTGCTGCTTCTACATTTGCCCTGAGGTCACCTCTGCCGTGGCTGTATTGAGAATGAGTATGAAAATCCCCTATTATCTTCATTAGCTCAACAGTCCTAATCTACCAATAAAAATTCCCAGTATTACTGAAAGGTACACCATCTCCAGTAATGGAACTTCTTCTATATACCAGAATAAAAAACAAAACAAAATTATCAATAATGTAGAAATAAATATGTTCACTGGTAATAATATATAAACAGCAGTAGTTATAATCATAAACAAAACTGAATTGTAAAATGACAGAGGTAAAACCTGTTTACACAATTTCTGTTTATTAACATTAACCAGGTATATCCCGGTAATCCAGACTGGTATTAGCATAAAATTTCCCATTACACCTAAAATAGCACATAATATTACCAGAACAAAATTCAACAACTTAAATACATCTGTATTTCTATTTATTATAATTTTGCCTCTAACCAGTGTCAAAAATAAACCTCCTATTAATAAAATCTGTCCGGAAATATTAAATTCATTTAATAACCCGGCGGGTATTATTCCCAGAAGACTGCTCCATAGTGGATATAATGAAATAGAAACAACTGCAAAAATATAATATAATAACTTTCGGTCAAATTGTTTTAATAGCTTACCTTTTTTTATAAGAAAAGCTAGACTGATACTATAGACAAATATAATTTCAAAATTAATATTGCCTGTCAACAATACCAATAAAACCGTAGTAATACTGATAAACAACATACCTATCTCAAAACCCCAGACAAGCACAGTAAAGCCGGCAGTAATAAACCCCAGGCTAAAATTGCCAAACAATAAAGTAATCAGCGGTGTAATTATAAAAGGATTAATTAATTCCCTTTTCCATTTAATATTTCTCCAGTTCATTACAATCTCCCCTAAAAAACCAGTGTATTATATAATTATTACACTTTCGGGGGAAACTTATACGTTTTTAAATTTTCCTGTCTATATAATATAGGAAATAACTAACACAACTTACTACAATTTGCCTTTAAATTACAGAATTATTATATCTGCCTGGATAAAAAACTCTCCGCTTTTTTTGTAAAAGCAGTTTCCGGGTCTTTTAGTATTTTCATAAAATCTAACTTAGCTACTTTTACTTTTTTTCTTCCGTAAAATATACCAGGATTATCTTCCATCTTATCTATTGTAGCAATTCCCAGAGCATTATTTACACAGTAAAATTTACGATACCCGGGCAGACTATCAGGTAATGCCTGGTAGTAATCCAGCAGTGCACCTATGTGCCCCTTAACATCATATAACATTTCAGTCAAAATAGACATGGCCTTATCTTTATTAGTTTTATCCATTAATTCAGTTTCTTTAATCTCAAAACTTTTTAAAGGCCAGTAATTTTTTTCTCTGTTTTTAATATCTTTTTTTATATCTCTTATCAAATTTACCTTCTGTAAAAAAAGGCCAGCATCATTAAAATTTTCTTTCAGCTGTGCACTATTTTCCCGGTCAATATTTTCTTTTAAAATAATTGTATCAGTTAAAAATCCTCCTACAGTTCCGGCCACATAATAACAGTATTCATTTAAATCCTCAAAAGTATCAACTGACCTGGTTAGATATTTCTGCATTCCTTTATTCATTTCTTTAAGCCACTTAAACGAGATTTTTTTTGTTTCACTATCAAGCTGGTCATAGGCTTTTCTCAATATACCAGCCTCAGCAGTCAATTTCTGCAGTGGTTTTTCCGGCATTAATGGTGCATATTCTATTAATTTATTAACTATCACCTCGGTTTTTTCAACTTCTGGATTAAATAACTTAACAACATTATCCATCATTTCTCTGCGTTCAGCCAGTGATATATCATCTTCAGTTAACTCATCTTCAAAATTATCCAGAAGTCTATCCTGTAAATATGTAATCAACACAGGTAAATATATATCATCATCCAACATGGGGATAGTCAGAGCAAAACTTCTGGATACTTTCCCCAGTATTTTCTTGCAGAACTTAATGCTTTCATCCATTTTATTTTCTCCTCTTCAATCTTTTTGCAGTATTTTATAGTGTTTGCCATTTTCAAATAAACTTTTTTCTGGCCTATAGATATAATTGTACTATTTATATAATTTAAATTCAAGCAAGGAGAAATATGTCTTCTTGTCAAAATTATGTGAGAGACTTTTTATACAGAAGTAAAACCTATATTTTTAAAAATGCAAAAAAGAGCCCAAATATATATAAAAAGTGGGCCCCATAATACATATTTTATAAAAATCAACATTTTTACCTTATTACAAAAACCTTTTCTATATTTATTTCTTCTCAATCAACTGCTTAACTTTATCCAGATAAAATCCGGTCAAACTTTCTGCTGTCTCCATATCATTTCCTTCAGCATATACATGAAATATACTTTTTTCACTATCAGGTATAACCAGTGCCCATCCCTCAGGGTGATTAAACTTAATCCCATCTATTAATTCTGTATTTTCATCACTTTCTTTGCTGAGCAGCCGCATTATTTTACCTTTACTTTCCCAGTCACAATTTATCTCTGCATTATTAAGGTAAAATTCGGGAAGACGGTTCAAAAGATTTTCTAGACTTACACCTTTACCTGCCATTTGAGCAAGTATCATTGTCAAACCAGCCAGTGCATCTGCATAGGGGTAAAAAGCAAAAGCAGCATTGTCCTCAATATCTTTATAATACTTATCCATTGAGACCTGAGGATTAACCGGAGTATATTCCACCTGAGCATTATAATCATCAGCCATACTTTCTATTGCCTGTGGAGAATTAATCGGTAGATAGAGCTTTTTAACACCTCTCTCCAGTAAAATATAAGATAATAATACTTTATACTCTGCTTTATTTAATATTTTTCCGTCTTTTTTGACTATATGAAGGTCTTCTCCATTATGGTCAATAATAATACCCAGGTCAGATTTATTATCTTTCATAATTCTGGCTACTCGATCTCTGGCTTCAAGCCTCTGCCTGGTGGACATCGGTAAGCCGTCCATTGAATAATTTCTTGTTGACAGTAATTGACAGTTAAGCCGTTTTAATAATAACGGCAACACTCCTCCAAGGTTATCATGTTCATAATCTACAACAACACTAAAGTAGTTACGCTTTATTTCTTCTGTATTAACTGTTTCCAGCAAATCATCAAGATACTTCTTTCCCATCTCCGGGGCATATGCATATTCCCCAATTTCATTTAATAAAACCCGGTTATAATCACGGGTAAAAAACTTCTTTTCAATACCATTCTGCTCATTAACAGAAATATTAACTCCACGCTTATTTAAGAATTCTATTACTGTTTTGGCTGGATCCTTGGTACTAACCCGGATATGTACTCCACCCTGAGCTTTCAAATTCACTGTGCTGTAGCGTGTGATTGATGTAGTAGTCTCACCTATATCTACAACATTTATTCCAGCAGCCTGCAGTCCAGAAGCTAAAGCTCTTTTAAGAACATTACTCATATTGTAGCTGTCCGAACTTACAACCACATCATCATTTTTACCTATTGATGAACCATAAGCTACAGCCAGATTTGCAACAAATTCGGGAGTTATATCAATATTACTCTCACCACTGATTCCTTTATTATTAAATAAATGACTAGACCAGTGGGCCGGCCAGACAATACTGGTATCTACTTCTATATCATCTTCTATTTTTTTATCCGGCCAGATTTTTATACCGGGTTTTAAACGAGTTCTTTTTCCAATCACTACATTTCTGCCAACCACTGTTCTATCAAAAACTGCTGACCTTTCTTTTAAGATGACATTATTGGCCAGTACTGCACTTCTAACCTCAGCATTTGCCCCAATTAAATTATTATCCCAGATTATACTTCTTTTAATTGAAGCACTGGTATCTATACTGCAGTTTCTTCCAATTATACTATTAGTTAACTTAACATGAGCTCCAATTTTAGCTCCTTCTCCGATATATAAAGGGCCTTTTAAATCAGCACTTTCATCTATCTCTACACCATCCTCAACCCAGATATTATTATCAATTACACAACAGGCTTCAAGCGGATGGTCAATCTTTTGATTAATAAAATCAAAATGTGTCTGATGGTATTCTTCCAAGCTACCGATATCATTCCAGTAACCATTTAAAGCAATACCAAAAAGTTTCATTTTTCTTTCCAGCATCAAAGGAAAAAGGTCTTTACTAAAATCAAATTTAATATTTTTTGGAAACAAATTAAAAATTTCTGGTTCCAGTAAATAGATTCCTGTATTTATTGTATCACTAAAAACCTGCCCCCAGTTTGGTTTTTCCAGAAATCGAATAATTTTACCATTGTCATCAGTCATGACAACTCCATAATCAAGTGGTATTTCTTCGCGAGCCAGAACCAGAGTAGCATCTGCCTGTTTTTCTTTATGAAAATTAACAGCTTTCTGTAAATTAAAATCAGTAATTGCATCTCCACTAATTACGACAAAAGTTTCATCCAGAAATTGGTCTGCATTGTGTACACTACCGGCCGTCCCCAGAGGTTTTTCCTCAACAAAATAATGGAGATTTACCCCCCATTTCTCTCCACTGCCAAAATAATTTTCTATCACCTGAGGTAAATAAAAAGAAGTTACCGCAATTTCTTTTATACCATATTCCTTTAATAATTTTATAATATACTCCATTACTGGATAGTTCACTATTGGAACCATTGGTTTAGGCAGGTCACAGGTCAAAGGCCTTAGTCTACTTCCCTGTCCTCCGGCCATAATAACTGCTTTCATCTTTTTCCCCCTTAACTGTATTTTCGCTCTGACACATATCTATATATAAACTCTTTATCATTTTTGTTTTTCATATTCTCCTCTTTTTTATTCCATTCACTATTCTCATACTCTTCAAGAACTTCCTTATATGTATCTACAGTTTGAGATGCAATACTATCCCAGCTATAATATTTTTTAGCCATTTTGTAACCTGTATTTGCTATATCATCAGCAGTATCCTGATTATCCAGTAAATATAATATTTTATCCGCTAACTGCTGTGGATCATTTGGATTAACAAAAAGTCCTGTTTTACCATCCTGCACAAATTCGGTTAAACCGCCAACATTACTGACTATAACAGGAGTTTTGGTAATCATTGCTTCCAGAGCAACAATACCAAAAGGCTCGTATAAACTGGGAAAGACTGCCATATCTGCAGCTTGATAAAGTTTGTTTCTTGTTTCATCACTGACAAAACCAGTAAAATATATTCTATCTGCTATTCCTAAAAATTCAGCCTGATTCTTCAAGTGTTCTAAATATGGTCCTCTGCCTGAAATAACAACTTTTGTATTAGCTTTATAATTTAATATTTCAGGTACAGCCTGAATTAATACCTGAATCCCTTTTTCCCGGACAAGTCTGCCCACATAATAGACCATATATTCATCTGGACTGGCATAGTCGTTTCTAAAGCCAGGGTTATAATCATCACACTTATAATTTTTTTCATTTACTCCATTAGCAATCACTTTTATTTTATCCTCAGGAACCTGAAATAAATTTTTAACTTCAGCTTTCATATACTGACTGCAGACTATAACTTTCCAGGCTTCATAATTAGCATACCATTCTATATCATTTATATACCGCTGCATATTATTATAAATCCCCTGATTTCTGCCAAACTCTGTAGCATGTATTGTGTATATTAAAGGTTTAACAAGTGAGTGTTTTAGAACCTTACTGGCCCAGAAAACAAGCCAGTCATGACCGTGAATAAGATCGATATCGCCAATTTCAGCCATAACTCCAACAGCTCTTTCCAACAATTGAAAATTTAAATGCAGTATATTATCAACAAAACTATTACCGGAAATAGACACATTATCTGCCCTGAAAACCCTGACCCCATTTACTATTTCTCTCTCCGGCAGTTCTCTACCACCCTGAGTTATAACATATATCTGATGACCCTTTTTGGTCAAAGCTTCCCCAATATCCTGAACATGCCTGGCCAACCCACCATGGCTTAATGGTGGGTATTCCCATGAAAACATTAAAACTCTCATCCAACCATCCTCCTTTAGATTTCTTTTCATGATTTAATATTGTACAGAAAAAGTAATTTTATTCATCAGTAAATGTGAATAAAGTAGATAAATATCAAACATATTAATAAAAGAACATTAAAATTAATAGGAGGCAATAATATGGCAAAGGGTTATCTAGCATTTGTACTTCATGCTCACTTACCTTTCGTAAAGCATGAAAACGAAGGGGAATTAGCAGAAGATTGGCTTTATGAAGCCATTACAGAAACATATGTACCGTTAATAATTATCATGTCACACCTGACTGCCAAAAATGTGGACTTTCATTTTACCATTAATATTTCACCAACACTGGTTTCGATGTTAAATGATGAGCTATTACAGAAACGATATCAAAACCATCTGGAAAAATTAATAGAATTAAGTGAGAAAGAATTATTAAGAACTAAAAGGCAACCGAAATATCACCGTCTTGCTCAAATGTATAATTATTTGTATAAGGAAGCCTATTATTATTATCATGAAAAATATAATAATAATATTTTACAGGCTTATAAAAAGTTTCAGGAAATAGGCAATATAGATATTATCACCTCTGCTGCTACTCATGGTTATCTACCGCTTATATTAACTGATGAAGCAGTAAATGCTCAGATAAAAACTGGTATTAATACCTATAGTAAAATATTTAATAAAAAACCTGCAGGTATCTGGCTGCCTGAATGTGCCTTTAAACCAGATATAGAACCTATTCTTGCCGAAAATGATATTAAATATTTTATCAGCTCCAGTCATGGTATTTTACATGCAGTACCAAGGCCCAGATATGGGTTATATGCTCCAGTATATACTCCTAATGGAGTTGCTGCTTTTGGTAGAGATATTGAATCTTCAAAACAGGTATGGAGTGCAGATGAGGGATATCCTGGAGATTATAATTATCGAGAGTTTTACAGAGATATAGGCTATGACCTTGATTATGATTATATTGAAGATTACCTGCCTTCAGGCATTCGTAAAAATATTGGATTTAAATATTATAAAATAACTGGAAATTCAAACTGGAAAGAACCATACTGTCCTGTTACAGCACGGGAAAAAGCTGCAGAACATGCTGCTAATTTTTTATTTAATAGACAGCAGCAGGTCAAATATTTATCACAGATAATAGACCGTACCCCTGTCATAGTCTCACCATATGATGCAGAATTATTTGGCCACTGGTGGTTTGAAGGACCACAGTGGCTGG
The DNA here is from genome assembly GCA_048623215.1 of Halothermotrichaceae bacterium. GTDB lineage: Bacteria > Bacillota > Halanaerobiia > Halanaerobiales > DTU029 > JBMCBT01. Next base: position 1,968 of record JBMCBT010000004.1, on the reverse strand, counting down.
AATTTTTATTTGAAAAAATACATTTCGATCAGGAAGATATTGAAACAATTACTCTATCAGAATATTTAAAAAGACACCCCAAAAATCAAGTAGCTATGCCCTCTGAATCCAGCTGGGGTTATAAAGGTTATCACGAAGTCTGGTTAAACGGCAGTAATGACTGGATTTATAGACATTTACACCAGGCTGAGTTAAAGATGATTGAATATGCTAATTCCTATAAGCAACTATCAGATAAAACAAATACAGTTTACCGCTGTTTAAATCAAATGTGTAGAGAATTATTACTGGCACAGAGCAGTGATTGGGCCTTTATTATAAAAGCAGATACAATGGTAGATTATGCTATCCTGAGAACAAAAAGACATCTTAATAACTTTTTCAAACTTGCAGAGGAGGTAGGTAATAATTCAGTAAATGACAAATTGAATAATTTAGAAAAAAACAATAATATTTTCCCGGATATAGACTTTAAGATATATTGTTCAGCCGATACTAAAAAAATACGAAAGGAGGGCTGAAATGGGTATTTTTATAAATATCCTTGTTATAATATTTACAGTGATTGCTTTTTTGTTTATTTATTATTATACTTTAAGGAGAGATCAGAGAAAGAAAGAAATTCGCCTTCCTTTAAACAAAGTAGATTATGAAACCTCTGAAGAGTCGGGAGTTGATGTGGAAAAGATGAAAAAAAATACTGGTGATCAAAAAGAAGAGCACCTAAAAGTTGCTGAAACACAAGAAAATGTTTCCAGTAACTTAAGTAAACGTGAACAACAGCACTTCCATGAAAAAGATGATTATCCATTATATAAAAAATATAATATTAATTATATTCGGCTTTTATTACAGGAGCCAGAAACTCTTTTCGCATATTGGGAAATAACTGATAATAAATTTTTCCATAACCGGCCGCTTTTAAAACTATATTGTAAAGAAGAAAATACCAAATATAATATTGAAATCAGTCATGACACCCGAAACTGGTATATAGACTGTTCACCGAATAAAGAATATCATGCTGTGATAGGTTATATTAAAAATGATACATTTCATCCTGTAGTAAGCTCCAATATTATTAAAACACCTCCTAAACAACCTTCCAGTATAATCGATGAACAATGGATGCTTATTGAAAAATTATCCGGCTACAGCTACCGGATTGAAATGGATACTTTATCTATGATAAAAAATATAGAAGAAAGAAAAATTGAAAAAGAATTGGAAGCGGATTCATATTCACTTATTAAAAAATAAAAATTAAGGCCGCCTGTCAGGCGGCCTTAATTTATTTCAGAAAAATCATTCAGAGCCAGGCAAATATTCTGTCTACATGTAAAAAAGGTTGATATTTACCCAACCATACCTGCAGCTAAATAAGCATAACCTGCTTTGAGAAGGCTTAATATCAGGAATACAGAAAATGATATTGTAAAACTTTTGCTTTTATTGTATTTATAAAATACATTTAAAATCAAACCATATAAAACTGTCTGCCAGATACCAAACAAACTGATACTACCAAATAGATACTGTAAAAATCCCTTTATGTTAGGCAAAAAAGCACTTAAAGTTAATCCCTGTGTTTTATCGGAAGTAAAAATAACTATCAAAGCAAAAATATAAGCCAGAACATTAATTAAACCTGTATAACAAACAGCCGAAAATAAATGTTTAAAACCAACTTTTTCCCCTCCAAACAAAAATCTTATACCATAAAACACTCCTGCCATAAATGTCAGGGAAAAAAGCACAATAATAATAATTGTAATAGACCCGCCAATATAGGGAAAAATACCTTTTGTCTGTTCAATCATTGTATTTTTTTGCTCCACTGAAATGTCAGGATTATTAGTATAATATTCTATTTGTTTTTCTATATTAATTGGAGTCTGAATTAATGTTACAATAACGGCTACTACTAATAAAATAATTATTGGAAAAAGCCAGTCTTCCTTTTCTTTT
>JBMCBT010000003.1:0-44926 GCA_048623215.1 Halothermotrichaceae bacterium | reverse complement strand
AAAATAAAGTAAATAAACATTATCAGTATTTTCAAACTAAAAAAGCTGCTTAAAACTCTATAATCAAAGTACATCACAATCAATAAAGCTGAACAGAGCCAGATTGCAACCTGAATTAACCCCAGGATACCATAACCAAGCACCTTTCCTCCCATTAGTGTTTTGGCAGGTACAGATGAAAGGATTATTTCTACTATTCTATTTGTCTTTTCTTTAATAATACCCTGCATCAGTAGTGAACCTGATAAAAATGAACCAAATACCATTAAAAAGGCCATACCAAAGGGCAGCATCATACTGATAAAACTTTCAGAATCATCAAGAGACTGTGTTACTATACTTACATCTCTGGTCAGTGCTAGAACTTCATCTGGCTGATAACCACTATTTATCAACCTTTTGTCAATTATTATTGAAGATAATGTATCCTCAATAAAATCGGTCTCAGCTCCTTCCAACTCCTCAAAATAATAAGTAGCTTTATTTTCTTCTACTACATTCTCCGGTATTATTAGAAAACCATCCAGTTTTCTTTCACTCATGATTTTATCTATCTCATCTTCTCTATCAGCTGTAAAAAAGCTGGCCTCAAAGTCATTTTCCTGAAAAGAAGTCTGTAAAGGTGCAGAAAGCTCCCCGGTTTTATCAATTATTCCAACATTCAGATCAAGACCCCCATCTCCAGCCTGAGCAAAATATCCGGCAATAACACCTATAGCAATCATAATAATAGGAAATACAAATGTTAAGACAATAAAAGTCTTATTCTTTATATTTTTTAATACTTCCCATTTTACTATTTTTAATAAATCTTTCATTAATATTCACCTCGTTTGACTTCTTCTACAAAAATATCATGTAATGGAGGTTTAAAAACCGACATTTCTTCAATAGCAATATCTGAAGAAACTGATTTCAGTAATTGCTGTGGAGAAATTTCAGCATCAATACTAAAAGTTACTTTTTTATCAGTTATCTTAAGATCACTAAATTGAATATCAGCAAAATCACTTTCAGAGGCAGTTTCTTTTGTTCTAATATCTACTTCCTTCATGCCAAATTCATCTTTAATCTCTTCCAGTTCTCCATATAATACACGCTGACCTTTATTTATCATAAATATTCTATCACACAGCTCTTCTACCATATTCATCCTGTGTGATGACAGCAAAACAGTAGTACCTTCTGCTGCCAGGCAGCTGACGATTTTTTTAAACAAATCCTGATTTACAGGATCCAGTCCGGAAAACAATTCATCCAGTACTATTAATTTTGGTTTATGTATAATAGAGATAATAAACTGTACTTTCTGCTGCATTCCTTTTGATAATTCTTCAATTTTACTATTGGCATTTTTAGCTAAATCAAGTTCATCAAGCCAGTATAAAGCTCTTTTTTCCGCTTCTTCACTATCCATCCCTTTTAAATTAGCAAAATATTTTATAGTCCCTAGAACCCGGGTATCATCATATATACCGCGTTCTTCCGGTAAATAACCTACAACCTTTTTGTTGATTTTATCTTTACCTTCAAAACTTATTTTGCCTGAATCAGGTTCTAAAATACCCATTATCATCCTGATTACAGTAGTTTTCCCGGCACCATTGGGGCCTAATAGCCCCAGTATTTCACCGCAAAAAACTTCAAAAGAAACATTTTTAACAGCTTTCACATTTTCAAAACTCTTGTTAATTTTATCAACTTTTAATACAGTTTCTGACATAATAACACACCACCATTTTCTATTAAATTTGGAAATATATCTTAAATATATAATACTGTGAAATAATTATCAAGTTCTCACATAAAGAAATTACCCTCATAATTAATCTACAATACCACCCAAAAAATACAGTAGAAGTACTTCGAATATTTCAAACTATATTTCTATAGTTAATAGTGGACCATGTTGTTGTGCACCATAAACATCACGCTCACCAGGAGCACCTGCAGAAATCGGTCGGACTATTGTAATTTTAACGGCATAAGCTGGTTTATAATTTATAATTGAAATTACATCTTCTTTATCAATATGATATAGAGAACTTATCATTTCTTTATTAATAATCCCTTTATCAACAGCCTGCTGATAGGCTTCAGCATTTTTAAAAATAATATCAAAGGTAAGTTGATAGGGACCGGCATTTTTACTACGGATAACTTCGGCCAACTCTGACAGAGATTTAGCCATCACTACCGACCTCCTTTATCTGTATAGGAAAACAGCTGACAGGGTCATCGACTTTTAATAGGTGATGTATGTTGAACTCATATACCTCACCTGTACTTATATCTGAAGGTGAATAGGGAAAAGCAAGATTACCGGCAGTAGCTTTCCTCCCTTTATAACCATAATGAAGCATACTGGAGCGGGTAAAACTGCAGATAGTATCTGCCAATTCCTGACTGACTGCTATAACCTCAATTATTATTCCCAGTTCATGAGTGCTAATCTCTTTTACCGGCTCCTGTGCACCCATAACTCCATTCTTACCATATATTTTAAAATATAATTCAAAATCATTTTGATCAAGTTCAGTAAAATTATTCCTGACCATTTTCCTTACATCAGCAATAATATCATCTATCTGAGAAATCATAATTGGATCCCGGGTACCGGCTACAGCCAGGGTGCGGTAACCTACCTGTTTAGCTCCTTCCAGTTTTACCGTATATTCTTTGCTTTCAACAAACTTGCTTCCAGTTACCTCTACCCTCCGCTGGTCAAGCTGATTAAACCTGGTTGCACTCAGGTCAATAATACCACCAGGGCCATATAATTTATAGGGATTACTTTTTTCATATAATGTATGAGCAGCAACTGATGTTACTGTACATTTTCTCTCTAAATTAAGTGCTTCAAGTATAAATGAATCTTTTTTAAGAATCCCCAGCATACAGTCACTACCACTACCGGGCTCAGCAGCTATACTGGCACATTCCAGTATTTTTCCCATATGTAAAGCCAGTCCCTTATGATAACCTTTCATAATAGACGGAGCAGCAAAAACACTGGGGTCATAAGCACGGCCGGCCAGTACAATATCTACTTCTGCCTGTAGTGCTTTGATAATTGGCTCATAACCCATCTGTCCCACTATATGACGGGAAGACTCTATCTCTTCCGGGGTAAGCTCTTCAATTGAATGGAGTGGTTTAATGTTATCCTTCTGATATGCTGAAATAACCTGCTCCTGCTTAAACTCGGCTCTAATCAAAGCTACTTTTAGTCGATAATTAAGCTTATTTGCAATTTCCTTTACAATATTAAAACACCACTGTAAATGTTTATCAGCTCCACTACCACCTGCTGTACCAAGTAGTACCGGTATTTTATACTCTATGCCGGCTTTAATCATATAAGTTAAATCTCTTTTAACAGCTGTTCTATCAGTAAAAGATTCTCCTGAGCCCAGATAATACGGGCCGGGGTCAACTGAACCACCATCAACTGCTATAGCATCAACTCCCATCTCCAGCCCCCTGTAAAAGGATTTTTCCGGAAAACCATAACCAAGAATTGCTGTTGGTGAAAGTATTTTAAATTCATTCATATTTAAACTCACCTCTATATTACAGTATTATCCTCTTATACAGTATTATCCACTGAATAACCCTTAGCCTCTAATTTAGCTAAAGTACGCTGCATCTGATTATAGACAATCATCAAACCTTCATCAACCCCCATACCAGGCTTAGCCAGTATCTGGTCAGGCTGTGTTGCCAGTGCTATATCAGTACATATTCTTGCGGAAAGATCTGTTTCATTACAGGAGCCACCCTGATAGGCACCGATTCCGTTCTCTTTACAATATAAAACAGCCTCGATTGTATTGTTTATTCCACCAAGATCAGGGGTTTTAATCTGCACCATATCAGCTGCATTGCTATCTACAAAATCCTTAATATCTTCTAAAGTGTTACACCATTCATCTGCTACAATCTCAACATTAATACCTTTACTTTTCAAACCATTCCTCAGACTATGCATTAACTCAAGCTGTCTGTGCCTACTGCCTACATCAAGTGGGCCTTCTATCCTTAAATGAAACGGGTCTGCTTTCTGTTCAAGTTTTGCAAAATATTTTATCATATTTTCCATATTATTTTCAAAAGCCAGCCCGATAGTACCATAGACATCAATATGAAAATCAGGCCTGTAGTCAGAACTACCAATTTTATGGATTCTTTTTTTTAACCAGTCTATATATTCCAGCAGCTTTTCTCCATTCTGACCCAGCTTGGTCTTAACATTGTTTATCAGGCCATGAGGCAGAACATCAGCTTCCTTGATAATTATCTTATCTGCATTATCATATCGTTTATCACCTGTCTGGCTAAAAATCGGGACTGGAGCTGGTTTTAAATCAAGGGTGTATTCCAGGGCAACAACTTCGGTCCGAGTAATTCCTCTTGCCTTAGCTACAGCATCCAGTAGTGCCTGTGTTATCCCATATCTTAAAGCAGTATGAATTCTTTTATTATTAATAGCCATTTGATCAATTATTTCAGCTAATTCTATAAAATTACTAACTTCTTTATCTATAAGTACAGGGGCAATTTTGTCCTTAATGACTGCTATATACTCTTCAGCCAGAAATAGCGGGTCTCGACCTCCTGTACCTGAATACTGTACTGCAGCACAGTCACCACAGGCTATTTTCCCATTATCAAGTATAAGTAATATTAAAACAGATTCACCAGGCTGTCTGATAGAATCAAAACCTTCAGTTTCAGCCAGGCCGCTATAGACAGCACCATCAGCCGCAGCATCATTTTTTATTGCTGCCTGGTCATCAAAATAAAAACCTGTTAAACCGCGTACTGCAGTCACCTTTTTGATAGTCGGCATAATCACACTCCCCCTGGTATTTGTTCTGTGCACTCTTCTATCTATTAGGCAAATTTTAAATTATAAGTAAACTATCTCGGCCTTCCTACCAGCATACCTTTACCAATAGCATAGATATCATCTATTACCATTTGAAAACTAGCATCTCTATCTTCATACTCACCTCTTTGACTCAGTTTATTTTTATGATAGTCTTTAATATCATCACTAAAAGGCAGACTGCCGTAATTAAGATAACGAACTGCACCATTATTATCCCGTGCAGGCATTATCTGACCTGCGTTATATTTACTGGGCGCAAATGGTATATCAATAACTCCAGCTGCAAAAGCCCTGACGGTTCCCTGAGCCAGATCACCTTCACCCAGTTCAAAGACTCGGTCTAAAATCTGCCTGGTCTCTGTCATAATCATCTCTTTTTCCTGATCCATATGTCTGGTTTCTTCAAGATGTTGATCCTGCAGCATATTTACAATTTGTTTGGTTGTTTTTAAACCCTGAGCATTGGCTTCTTTAGTCGGTATTCCCATAGCCTCATGTGGAGTTTTAACAATAACTTTGGTTGCCCTGCTTAAAGCTGCAGCAGTTGCTCCCCAGGAAATAACGGCAAAGGCTTTAGCTTCATCCTGTGGAAAACCACCCATCCACTGATGGAAGACTGTAGTGATATTAACATCATCATAACCATATTTTTTAAGATAAAATTCTGCCAGCTCTTCCAGGCTCAAGATAGCAGCTATATCCTGAATCAGGTTTCCATTTTGCCCATAGCCAAGACTTAAATATTTTACACCCTGCTCTGCAGCCAGCAGACATTCTATCAGAGCCACACTATGTGAAATTGCTGGAGGTACCAGTGTTCCTGTCAGGGGACCAAATGGTTCTCGATTTATCTTCACTCCATTTTGATAATAATACCCTACCAGCCGGTCAACATACTGCCAGTATTTGATAGTCTGCTCCAGTGAAACTTTTTTAGCATAAGGTATATTATAAGATATTCCGCCTCCTTCAAAATCAGTAAACCCCCCTGCCAGAGTAATTTCAGCCAGGAGCCGGGCATCAGGCGTGCCGTGTCTTACTTCAACAGGTACATCAAGGGCTTCTATAATTTTTCGACAGACCGAAACTCCATAATTTACTGCAGGAAACCCATTCAACATTGAGCGATTCATATCCTGACTTTCTTTAATACCTTTTTCCGCTTCCTGGTACTGGTTTTGCCGGGTATAACTATCTATAGTTGTAGGCAGCAGATCAGCCTCACCTTCATCTTTCAAAAAAGTTAATAATTTTATATGAGCATCAGGAAGAGCAACACCTGCCCTGGGCTGAGTCAATGTATGTTCATTCTCTTTGGCCTCCATTAATTTATTTACTGCTATTTTTTGCTGGGGCAAATTTTTATGATAATTCACCGCTTCTTTAAAATTAACTTTTTTACCAGTAGGCCACTGTTTTAATACTTGTTTTCTTTCCTGTAAGAATTTATTATTATTAATATATTTGTTGACAACCATTACTAGCCCTCCTGTCCTTAAAATATTAATTCTTTTAATTCTATAGTTATGATTCAAACACAAAGAGGTTAGATAAAACAAATAGCAAATTGTTAACAGAGAAAACCCTTGTATTTTCAGCCTTATTTATTCCAGTAAATATTTTTTTAAAAACTTAAGACTTATTTCAGGTTTTCGCTCAGCTAATAAGCCAGCAGCAGCAAGCAAGTATTCTCTATCAATTATAATTTCTGGTTCCAGGGGAGCCAGTAATTTTTTGTTGTGTTGATTTTTATATAGTGCTCCTAACAGGATAAATTCTGCCTGACTGTTATTAACTATTACTCCCCCTGTACCAATAATATATTCTATCTGGCTTAGATCCTTTCCCATTTGAACTTGAGAAGTACCCATAGGAGTATAGATAGTTTCCAGACAACCCACATGCCTACTGACAGCAAGCCTGGCTGCATTTCTTGCCAGCTTATTTTCAATCTTGATTTCAGCAGGCTCTACTCCTATATAGTCCACATTATTTTTGAATTTATTTATTATTCTGTCACATTCAGCTATAGAAATACCATCAGTCTCTGTGTTTAATTGTTTATAAAAATTTTCCCTGCCGATAACCTGATAAATTGTCCAGGCATTATATCGTATACCCAGGTCCCCTTCGACAGTTCTTTTAACATAAGGCTCTTTTAATCCTCTCAGGTTAACATTAACCTGCTGTGGGTTCCCCTCTGCAATAGAATGTACATCTGTAGTGGCACCACCTATGTCTACAACCATTAACTCTCCCAGACCTTTTTCACTTCCACTGCCGTCAGCAAGAAGTTGAGCTGCTTTCAGCACTGCTGAAGGAGTAGGCATTATCAACTCATCTATAATTTTGTTAACATCAGCTAATCCTTTAGCCTCTACAATCTTTTTCAGAAATATTTCTCTAATAGTCTGCCGGGCAGGTTCAATATTCAATTCTTCCAGTTTCGGCATTACATTTTCAGTAGGGTAGACTTCTTTACCACCCTTTTTCAAAATATTATTCACTTCAGCAGCAGCATTTCTATTTCCAGCAACAACCAACGGTTGTGTCAGGTTAGAAGCTGCTATTTTGCGTGCATTGTAAAGAATATTGTCCTTATTACCTCCATTAGTACCCCCGGCCAACAGTAAAATATCTACCTGTTTTTGGGCAATTTCTTTAATATCATCTTCAGTTAATTGATAACTATAGGTTTTTATAACTTTACCGCCGGCACCAAGTGCTGCTCTGCGGGCAGCTTCGGCTGTTAAATCTGGCACCAAGCCAACTGCAGCTATTTTCAAACCACCAGCTGCACTACTGCAGGCAAGTTTGTATTCAGCCTGCTGCCAGCCGTCAACACCAGCCAGCGCTTTTTTTAACCCAATTGTAACATCCTTATCCACTGTGGTATAAAACTGGCTCCTGCCAATTATCTGTATTTGATCAAGATCCAGCAAAACCACCTTGGTATATGTACTACCTATATCAATTAATAAAGCCGTCTTCATCAAAACCACCCTTATCCTTCCAGGTCTTTTTTCAGGTCATTTATCGCTTTTTCCGGTAGTGTTCCAGGAGGATAAACACGGTTGTAGCCCATTTCTAAAAACAGTTTTTCTGTGTTTTTCCAGTCCTTTTTTCCTATAACCAGGTTGCCGCCTACATATAATAATATTTCTTCTAATCCGGCTTCCCGGCATTTCTGGCGGAGTCCACGACAGTCCATCTCCCCATGGCCGTAAAGAGATGATACCCAGATAGCATCTGCATTGGTTTCTACGGCAGCTTCGATAAATTCTTTCTGGGAAACCATCACCCCAATATTGACTACTTTAATATCTGCCTCTTTTAATGCACGACCCAATATTTGATTGCCTATTGCATGAACATCTGACCCAATTACACCCAGGACAACTGTCTTTTTTGACATAAAAGGCTTCCTCCTTTTCTGGTGTTATTATTATCCAGCCTGGTTACTGAATATATTAAAAAACAAATAACTCCTGCCTCATTTCCTGCCGCTTATTTGAGCAGGAATCAGTCCAAGCAGGAGTATAATTCCAGAAAATTATTTTTCATTTTTGATTATATCTTTATTAACTGTAAGTGGTTCCTCTAAAAATAAGTGTCCAGCCAGAGTATCAATCTTCTTTCCTTCAATTAAGAGTAGTACTTTATCAATTTCATTAAACTGTACTAAAGTATTTACGATAGAATAGACCGTCATCGTCTCACCTGTACTGCCTCCCCAGTGATTTTCTATAAGAGCCCTGTTAAAACTCACCCGGACAATTCTATCCTTAACTTCAATATCAAGAACTTCTGTCCCCTCAGGGATAGTCTGATTTAGTTGTGAAGACTGTGGGCCTTTGATTAACTCATTAATTGTGTTTATATATAAGTTTGCTCCATCAACTTCTCTTTTCTCAATATCCAGATACATGGCATCTTTTGTTGAAAAATATAATTTTACCTGATTTTCTTCAGAGGTAAAGTCTGGTTTATCAAACCTGTTGAAAAATACATATATTAATAATATCCCTATTATTAATACTATTATTCCCAGAACCTTTTGTTTATTCATTAGAACTTTCATCTCCCTGTTCAATAATATTTATATATTCAATAATCCCCTCAGCTATCGAACTGGCTGCTTTTTTTCTAAACAAATCACTTTCCAGTAGTGATTCTTCGTGAGAATTAGAGATAAATGCTACTTCTACCAGTGCTGACGGCATTTTTGTATGTTTGATAACATAAAAGCTATCCCGCTTCACACCGCGGTCAGGCCGTTTCAGCTTTTCAAGCAGCTGTTTCTGTAATAAGTTACCTAATAGCAAACTATTAGAAACTTTACCAGGAGCTATATATGTTTCAGTACCTTCAGAGTATTTGGAATTAGATGCATTAATATGGACACTTACAAACAATTGTGCATTTAACTTATTAGCAGTAGTTACCCTGTCCTTTAGAGAGATAAAAGTATCATCTTTTCTGGTCAGAACTACTTCATATCCTTTATTAACCAGTACATCTTTCATATATTTTACTATAGCTAGATTTACATCTTTTTCCTTAAGTCCAGAAGGACCTGCAGCACCAGGGTCAAATCCACCATGTCCTGCATCCAGAACAATTATATCTGCCGGACTATCCTGCCTGGTTGCTGGTTTATTTTTAGTAATACTTAAGTTAATAATATCATCTTGCTTATCGGAAAATACATTATGTTTATAATATTTATTCAGCTCAAAGACAAATCTAGCAGTATCCTGGTTTAACTGACTAATTCTAATATCTTCGACCACTCCAGCCAGTTCAGGTTTTTTAGCATTCTTATCAATAGTTATATCCTGAACATCGACTATTAATCGATCATGAGAGGAATCTTTTTTTATTTCATAATCTACTTTTTCACTAAAATTAATATTAATGTCCGTCTTCTTATCATGATCACTTAATAATATCCCATCATAGGAAGTCTCAAAGGTTATTATATTCTTATAACCACCATCTGATAATGGAACTTCTTTTAAGGTATAACCTGTAAAGCCATTTAAATCAGCTACAAGCCTTATTGTTTCATCATTAAATCGTGCTGTCCTTATTTTTTTAACCAGACTGGTATTAGCTTCTATCTTTTCTGGAAAGTTATTACCTCTAACAACATTTATAAGGTTAACTACCAGCCTATCTGGATCTTTCAGTTTAAATATACCCGGTTTTATCGAATTATCGCTTGTGAATGATATACTATTATTATTAAAATTAAGATTTTCAACTTTAGTAATATCACTGGCTGCCAGTACTATTTCTTCAGGATCTTTTTTGTCTTCAAGATGTAAGTACCTGTCTTCCTTTAACTCCATAACCACTCTTAAGATAAGAGGGTCATATTTAAATTGACTGACCCTGACTTCTTTAACCCAGTCATTATCCGCCATGTTTAAGTCATATTCATTAAGCATCAATCCCGGTATATCTACAACCATTCTTCTGGGATCTTCCAACAATAAAACCTCAGGCTCATCTACACTACCATTAGCATTAATTTTTAGCTTTCTATCTTCCCAGTCAATAGAATTAATTTGCGGAAGAAAATTGATCACCAAATTATTACCATCTTCCTCAAGCCCTTTTTCTCTTTTAAAAGGAATCGGATAATTACTTCTTATTGTCAGACGAAGCCTGGCTCTGTTTTCTACTTTATTTATTTTAAGATAAAACTTATCATTAGATAGTTCATCTTTAAAATTATCCGCCAGAGCTGCTTTATCCAGTTCCAGTACTAACTTTTTAGAATCATCACTTTCCTCAATCCGATAAGGTGTAATTTTATCTGTTTTAATTACCAGACTCTGACCGTCATTCTTCCAGTTAATGGCATGTACAAAAGATTCTGGTTTAGTAATATAAACATTATTTCCCTCATGTTTATACAAAAAACCAAAATTTTCTGCAATTGCCTTAGGAGGAACATAACAATTTCCGTCAATAATAGTTAATGCTCCATTACTTTTTAAAGTACTATTATTGGCCTGATAAATCGGGTTACCCTCCATCATCTTCATAATTTTATCCTGTTTTTTAATATGTAATGTATTAATAGCTGACTGCCAGACAAGTTCTGCCCCAAATTCATCAGCTAATGCCGAGGCATTTACCACCAGAGCATTATCACTCTCATGAGGTTTTAAATCATCTGTTTTATCCTCTCCATTTATATAAATATTTGTCTGCTCAGATGCAGCAGTAACAGATATAGATATTGATACCAGTAAAACTATTACTAATATATATGAAAATGTTTTAAATCGTAACATTAAAAACACTCCTATCTTTCAACAATATACTATAATATTTCTTGAAAATCTCGTTGTTTCCTGCTTTATTTTATAATTAATATTGAAAATAATGAATATAATAATATATGGAGGTTATATGATGAATACAAAAAACAAACTTAAAATTTTTTCTCTAGGCGGCCGGGGTGAAGTTGGCAATAATATGATAGTTATGGAATATAAGGATAATATACTTATTTTAGATGCAGGAGTATTATTTCCTGATCCTTATAAATACGGAATAGATCTAATCATACCTGATATTTCATATTTGATTGATAATAAAGAAAAAATAAAAGGTATTGTGTTTTCCCACGGTCATGAAGACCATATTGGTGCTGTTCCCTATATTTACCATCTGCTTGATGTCCCACTTTACGGCACAGACTTAACTATTGGTCTTATTAAAAACAAATTAGAAAGTGCAGGTCTTCTGGATAAAGCCAGGACACAAGTCATTAGTGAAGATAAAACATTAAAACTTGAACCTTTTGAAATTAACTTCTGCCATGTTAATCACAGTATACCAGGTTGTGTTGCTATGGCAATTTCTACTCCAGTAGGTTTAATTATATATACTGGTGATTATAAATTTGACCAGACACCGATAAACAATCCTCAGACAGATTATCAAAGACTTTCTCAATGGGGCAATCAGGGTGTGCTGGCACTCTTAGGTGATAGCACTAATTCAGAGAGAGAAGGACATACCCTATCAGAAAAAGTAGTAGCTCAAAATATTGAAGACAGCTTTAAACTGGTAAAGCAGAGAATAATTATAGCTACTTTTTCCAGTAATATTGATAGAATACAGCATATTATTACTGCAGGGCATAATACAGGCCGTAAAGTTGCAATTAGTGGTTGGAGTATGCAGAAAACTGTTGAAGTAGCTTCTGAACTTGGTTACCTTAAAATCCCTGAACAAACTTTAATTACTATTGACCAGGCCAATAAGCTTGAACCAGGAAAAGTCATTCTGCTAATGACAGGCAGCCAGGGAGAATACCGGGCATCTTTAACAAAAATAGCCCGTGGTGAGCATAGGGATATTACTACACTACCAGGTGATACTGTTTTCCTGTCTTCCAGCCCAATTCCTGGTAATGAAAAAGCAATTGGTGATACAATTAATATGCTTTATGAAAATGGTGCAGAAGTGCTTTATGATGGTATGCTGGATCTTCATGCCTCCGGCCATGCCTGTCAGGAAGAAATAAAAATGATGATTAATCTAATCAGACCAAAGTATTTGATTCCAGTTCATGGTGAATTCCGCCATCTTTACCATCATGCACAACTAGGTCGTCATATGGGACTTCCTGTAGAAAATATTTTAATCGGCCAAAATGGTGATATAATAGAAATTACGCCGGATTCTGCCAGATTAACTGATACTCTGGAAATTGGCCAGTTATATATAGAGTCTAACAAATTAAGTGATACAGGTGATATTGTTTTAAAAGATAGAAAAAGATTGGCCGAAAATGGTTTTATTATTATTATTTTACCGGCTACTGTGAATAATAATATCCTGCCTAAACCAAAACTAATTTCCCGGGGATTTGTTTTTAATAAAGATTCTGAAAAACTATTAAATGGAGCTAAACAGCGGGTTATCGAATATCTAGATAATAAAAAAGAAAAAACCAGAGATTTCTCCCTGATAAAAAAAGATATTTATCATGATTTAAAAAAATATTTTTATGAAATGACAAACCGCTCTCCCTTAATTTTAACAGAGTTTGTCAAGGTTAAGGGTGAGTAATTTAACTATATAGAAATTTTTATATATATAAATCCAGCAGCAGGCCTCTGATTTCATCAACTTTTTTTAAAACTTCCAATGCATCAGCCTGTTCTTCAAGAAAAAGATCATGAAGACCTTCTAATTTATTATCTATTTTTTCTATAATAGTATATGTTTTCATATTTCCTCTCTGGTCCCAGCTAAAAGACTGTTTTGCCTGTGAAAACTCCTGGTGTATAATTTTCAAAAAATCTCTGACACGTTTCTTGTATTCCAGCAAATCTTTTTTATCCAGTGATTTTTTCAGCCTTTTTCCCTGTTCATCTATTATACTCAATAACCTGTTTAATCTTTCTTTAATCTTATTATGGTTTATTTCTGATAATTTTTCCTTAAAGTCAGCCTTTTTTACGAAGGTGGATTTATCTGTTTTACTGTCGGTCTTTTTATGTTTGATATTACTGGATAAATTTTTATCAATTCTCACTTAAAATATCCTCCTTAAGGACTTTATTCACAAATATATTGACTAATTCTGGATCAAATTGTTCTCCCGCTCCCATGATTAATTCCTTGACAGCATTATCAATATTCATTTCATCTTTATAAGCCCTTTTATGAGTCATAACATCAAATGCATCTGCTATGGCAACAATCCTGGCCAGCAAAGGGATCTCTTTTCCCTTTAACTGCCGGGGGTAACCGGTACCATCCCACCATTCATGGTGGCTTAAAATACCATCAGCAATTTTGCTTAATTCTGTAGATGAACTTGCTACTTTATATCCTATCTCAGTATGTGTTTTTATTACATCCCATTCTTCTGTAGTCAATATATCTTTTTTATGTAATATATCTTTAGAAACAGCAATTTTCCCTAAATCATGTAGTTCAGCCAGCAGCCCCAGTTCAACCAGTTCCTGTTCTGAAAGTTTTATAGCTTTGCCTATCTTAATAGCTATCTGCCTTAAGCGCTGGCAGTGTTTTGATGTTTCATTTGTTGTTTCACTTAAAGTATCCTTTAAAGAGGCTATTATTGTACTTTGAGCATTCTGACTTTCTTCTAATTTGTTTTTATTCATCTGCTCCTCGGCTTTTTTTAATACTTCACTAATATCCTTATAAATCTTACTTTTAACGGCATATCCGAATGAAATACTTGGTTTTATTGGACCTACTTTAATGTTTTTTAACTTACAAGATATTTTATTTATTAGTGTCCTAACTTCCTCTTTATCTGTATTAGGCATTAATATTAAAAATTCATCTCCACCCCACCTGGCAGCAATATCCTGACTACGAGAGCAGTCTCTAATAACTTTAGCAACTGCTATCAGTATCTGATCACCCTTATCATTACCAAATACATCATTAGCCAGTTTTAATCCATTAATATCTGCCATAAGTATGCTTAAAGGGAAAAATTCTGATGAGTTATATTCATATATCTTTTTATTCAAAAAAGCTCGATTTTTTAAACCGGTCAGAGGATCATGAAAAGAAAGATATTTTAGTTTGTTTTTAATCTGTTCTTTTTCAGTAATATCCTGACAGGTAATTATAAATTTCTTATTACCATCACTAATAAGAACTGGTTTAACAATATAACTTAACCATTTTTGCTGATTATCCGAAACATTATATTCAACTATATCTGAGACAGTTTTGCCACTAAGCACTGCCTCCCATTTATCTCCCAGATAATGTTTAATTTCATTTAATATATTACTCTTGTTATCTATATTACCAAATATCTCGACTATTTTATTATTATAATTTGTAATTTTTCCCTGGTTATCTATTTCTATTATACCTAATGGAATTTCATTAAAAAGATATTTATATTTTCGTTTACTTTCCTCAATTTTTCTTTCTAACATAAATCTTGATGCCCTATACCAGAATTTATAACGACTTACTTTTTTTATATTGTTAAATAACTTCTTGCATTTTTCCAGAAACATACCGAACACTTCCCAGCTAATAATTTTATAACTTACTACTTAATCATCCATTTATTATAATGTTAAAATTCAACAAAAATCTAAAACATCCTGCAATATTTTTATTTAACTTGAATATTAAAAACAATTCAGTATATAATTTATATAAAGAAAGGGGTCAGTAAAATGGGTATTAAATACAAAAAAGATTATAAAGATATTATTAAAGAACTAACTGAAGCTGTAATTAAACTGGAAAAATGTTATGAATTTGCTGGAATGAATTTTAATGACTGGCAGCAGCTTAATAATAAACAGCAAAAAGAATTAATAAAAACTTTAGCAGATGATATTTTTTATGCCCTGGGTAATAACCCAAGACTAAAAATAGGTTCAGGGACAGCAACATACGATAATAAAAAACAGATTATAAAAGTAAAAGATAAAGCTAATAATTTCTTAAAGATAATTCATCTAATGTAAGAAAAAACCTGGGCTTTTCAAATTTGAAAATTCCAGGTTTTATTATTTATTTTTGAAAATTTTAAATTTTTAAAAACGTTTAAAATTACTAAAATTGATTTGTTATAAATATTCCCAGAAAAACACCCAGCAGGATTCCCAGAACAGCCATATTTCCATTATTATTTTTATGAGCAGCAGGAATTAAGTCATCAAAAGTAATAAATAACATGGCACCTGCGGCAAATCCCAGAGATAGTGATAAAAAGAAGTCCGAGATATTACCAAGATAAGAACCAATAAATGTTCCCACTCCCATTGGAATTCCTGCCAGAATTGTTATTAACCCAATTTTTGTATTCTTTAATCCTGCCAGGGACAAACTTGTAGCAACAGCCATTCCCTCCGGAGCATTATGAATTCCTATAATAATAGCTAAACCTAGCCCCAGAGAATTGGCAGCACTATAACCAGCACCAATGGCCAGACCTTCTGGTATATTATGAAGTGCAATCCCTACAGCTAACAATAACCCCACCTTATAATAATTACTCTGCTGATCTGTAACTGAATGTTCATGGGGAAAAATAAAATCTACTAAAGATATTAAAAGAATTCCAAACAACATACCACCAAGTGTGCTGCTAGTAGTACCCATCTCAAGAGCTTCTGGGATAAGATCCAGGAACACTACAACAGTCATTATACCAGCACTCATTCCTAAAATAAGTGTTAATATTTCTTCATCTATTTTTTTAACCAACATTACAAAAATGCTTCCACTTAATGTTCCCACTACACCTGTGATTATACCTATAAATGTGATATATAAAATTGTAGACATAAAGTATCCTTCCTTTTTGGCCAGTCCTATCTCTATTTGCTGTCTAGCTATGAACTATACTTCCTTAGCCTATATATAATAAAACAAGGTAATCACTATAATATATTCAATAAGCCGTGTCTAATTCCTTTTATTTGTAACAAAGAAAAACACCTCTGCGTATTATATTAAAAAAGCTATCTTAATAAAGGGGGTGTCTTTTTGGAAGAAAAACCGACAGTTACAGACAGCAGTAGTGTTAATGGTAACGAATTTTTTCTATTTTTAATATTAATTCTCCTAATAATGAGTAATCAAGGCTCTTTTAATAATCATTTTGAATTATTTGATAAACAGGTTAACAAAATAAATAATCTACTTGAAACCCTCTCTCTTACTACTGATGGTCTTAAGAGTGCCATTGCTGCACCACAAAAAGTTAAAGATAATGTAGATTTTCAATAACCCCCATTGTCGCTGTTAATGTAACTATCCCTTAAATATTAACAGATAAATAGATACAAAAATATAATATATTAAATTGTATAAAAAGGAGGTTTTATTATGGATGCTGACAAACAATATGTACCCAGAAGAGGAATAGGTAGAACAAGACTGGCACATGCCTATGTTCCTTTTCAACGTTATACAGAAAACTTCCCACCGGAAAAAGCCCTGAGAAAAGGCACTTTATTTCCTGAACTTTATATGCCTTATAGGCCTGAAGTAGGCAGGGGATATTATTAGGAGGTGTAAATAAATGGATAGAAAACACAGACGTATTAATGTTGATTTACTCAAAGATATAATGTCACTAAAGTTTGCTGTTTTAGAAACTATATTATATCTGGATACACATCCAGAAGATGAAACAGTTCTAAAACTTCATAATCAATTTGCAACACATCTGGAAGAATTAATCAGGGAATATCAACAAAACTACGGACTGCTTAGCCCTTACTGTCCTAATGCCAAATATCCATGGCAGTGGATAGACGAACCGTGGCCCTGGCAGATAGAATATTAACAAAAATTGAAAGGAGGAAGATATAAATGTGGGAATATAATAAATTTCTTCAATATCCAGCTAATATTAGAAAACCAGATCCTGACTATGCTGCACTTGTCGTTACTCAGTTTGGAGGTCCAGATGGAGAACTTGCTGCTTCTCTTAGGTATATATCAGAAATGTATACCATGCCTATACCCGAGGGCAAAGCCATTCTAAATGATATTGGTACTGAAGAACTGGCACATTTTGAAATAATAGGAACTCTGATTTATAAACTGGTTAAAGATGTCCCGCCAGATGTTATTAAACAGACTAAATTTGCATCTCATTATGCTCAATGGGGTAAAGGTCAACACCCGGGGTCTGCTCTTGGTAATCCCTTTACCAGTGCTTTTTTTGCCACACATGAAGACCCTATTGCAACCATTACTGAAAATCTGGCTGCAGAACAAAAGGCTAGAGCAGTCTATGAATACCTGCTTGATATGACCAATGATCCTGCTATTATAGATACATTATCATTTTTGCGTGAAAGAGAAGTAGTCCATTTCCAGCGTTTTGGCGAGGTGCTTGACCTATTATATGATTATCAGGATAGAGATGGTGACGGCTGTTTTGCTCATTCTAAAGAAGAAAAAGAGGACTAATTAAATTAATTATATTTAATATTTATAAGTATCTTTTATAATTATACACAAACAAAAACTTGCTACAAATCACCTGACAACTTTGTGTATAAGTAATTAAAAAGAACTCAGGCATTGGTCTGAGTTCTTTTACTTTTCAACTATTTTATTAAACTTTTTTGTGAAAAAATAATAATATATAAAATGTACTGCTGCACCCAGCACAAAATATAACCAGAATATATTTTGATCTAATGATAAATACAGTTTAGCAATCCAGTAAGTAGGAATATACCTATTAAATACTGCCATCTAGCTTCTACAAAATAAGCTATTACAGGAGCTGCCAGGAAAAAACCCATTAGTTTTGATAATGCCAGGCCTTCAACCCTATTATCAGCATAAGCCGAAAGAAACAAAGTCATAATAGGTGCTTCAATTGAAGCCAGTAATATAGTCAATAACATTTTTAAAATATTTGCTGAAGTACCGGCCACATATAATCCCATCGTTATAGATAATAAAAAACTAATAATAACAGGATTAAGAATACTTGAGCAATTCCAACAGCACCTGTCAAATAAAATAACCACAGCTAAACGGCTGTGGTTTAATTATTTTGAATTATAAATATTATTATTCTGATACATTAAATACCCCTTTTAAACTATTGGCTGTTGTATAATAGGCTTCTAATATATTTTGAATTTTATTTAATTCTTTATCAAATACGTTAAAATAAGAATTGAATTTACCATTTGGACTACTCATTAAGAGCAAAATGAAAACTAAAAACAGCATAAATCCTAATTCATCACCGATTCCCGACATTTCACTATTATTACTTATATTTTTTTCATCCACCAATTTCACCCCCTGTAACTCCATTTGATATAATATATCATACGCTAGAATAGAGTTTTATGTGACATCATGTTTACCCCAGCAGGCTAATAAACTTGCTGAGAACCTCCAACTCATACTAATGTTTACATCAAATTTATTCTCAGTTTCAGAGATATAGCTGTTTATCTGTCGTTGAGGAATGAAAATTTCTATACTTTTATATTTTTTAAGCCAGGATGAAATCATCCTGGCTTAAATGACTATAATAGATAATATTAGACCATAAAAAATAATTTAACTCATTGTTTTTTCTACTATTTTTCTGACTTGAAACATATTTATTGTCCAGCTAAAGAGTTTTCATATGCTTCAACCATTTTTCTTACCATATGACCACCTAATGCACCAGTATCTCTAGTAGTCATTTCTCCATAATAACCACTTTGAGGAATTTGAATACCTAATTCATTAGCTACTTCATACTTAAATTTTTCCATAGCTTGAGCTGCGAGTGGATTAACTAAAGTGTTACTTTTTTGTCCTACACCTGCCATCTAATCTCACCTCCTCATTAATTAGGCTATTACTATTATGTGAAATAAAGAGTGGTTATATGCTAGTATATACTGGATAAACTACCAATATGTTTTGACTTTTTTTGATAAATATCTGTACTCAAAAAATAAAAAACCGGTTACACTAATTATAACCGATTTTTTGCACTATATTATATTTTTACAATTATTTAATATTATAGTTTCTTAAAAATATTAATTAAAATTTTTTGTTACTGAATCTTATTTATTTCATACGGAGTCTCCTGATAAACATAATAATTTAACCAGTTACTAAATAAAAGATTGGCATGTCCTCGCCATTTTACCAGGGGTTCTCTATTAGTATTATTATCAGGATAATAATTATCAGGAATTTCTACTGATAAACCTTTTTCTCTGTCGCGTTCATACTCATATTTTAAAGTGTATGGATCATATTCTGAATGACCAGTAACAAAAATCTGTCGTCCATCTTTACTGCCGACCAGATAGATACCTGCTTTACTGGACTCGGATAGTATCTCCAATTCATCTACTTTTTCAATATCTCTTCTTTTGACTTCAGTATGACGGGAATGTGGTGCATAAAAAACATCATCAAATCCGCGCAACAGTTTTTTGTTTGCCTTACTTAAACTATGTTTAAATACACCGAAAATCTTTTTATTCAGTGGATATTTTGGTATATTATAATGATGATAAAGGCCTGCCTGAGCACCCCAACAGATATGCATAGTAGAATAAACATTGTGGCGGCTCCAGTTCATAATCTCTTTGAGTTCATCCCAGTAATCTACCTGATTAAATTCCATGGTTTCTACCGGTGCTCCGGTAATTATCATTCCATCAAACTTTTGATTTTTTATATCAGAAAAGGTTTTATAAAAAGTAGACAAATGCTCCGGGTCTGTATTTTTTGACTGATGGGTTTCAGGATGTAATAGTACGATATCTGCCTGTAAAGGAGAATTGCCAAGCAGCCTTAATATCTGTGTTTCTGTAACTATTTTAGTAGGCATTAAATTTAAAATGACAATTTCTAATGACCTTATATCCTGATGTATTGCTCTCTTTTGAGTCATTACAAATATATTTTCACTCTGTAAAGTATCAACCGCTGGTAAATTATCTGGTATTTTTATCGGCATATATATTACCTCCTTCATGTTTCAGCTTTTTTGACATTGAATATTCTTTTATAATAATTCTGATCTAATAAGAGCACTTTTCAGCAGTTATACTGCTGATAAAGCCTGCTTTAGATCTGATATAATATCATCAACTGTTTCAATACCCACTGATAATCTGATTAAATCAGGAGTTATACCTGACTGTTTTTGCTCTTCCAGGCTCAACTGCTGATGAGTAGTACTTGCCGGGTGGATTGCCAGAGTACGTGTATCACCTATATTGGCCAGATGTGAAACTAGATTAAGAGAGTTAATAAACTTTTTGCCATTTTCCAGTCCACCTTTAACACCAAATGTAAGAATACCACCATAACCACCGTTTAAGTATTTTTCAGCATTTTTATGAGTGTTATGGTTTTCAAGACCAGGATAGTTTACCCAGCTTACCCCTGGTTCTTCTGCTAAAAATTCTGCAACTTTTTCAGCATTTCGGCAGTGTCTCTCCATTCTTAAACTTAATGTTTCTATACCCTGAATCAGCAGAAATGAATTAAAGGGGCTGATACAACTCCCCAGGTCTCTAAGCAGCTGAACCCGTGCTTTACCGATAAAAGCTGCTTCCCCGAACTGTTCAGTATACTTCATCCCATGGTAGGCCGGGTCACCTTCAGCTAATTCCGGAAACTTGCCATTATCCCAATCAAAATTACCTCCATCAACTATAATACCACCTATTGATGAACCATGTCCTCCAATAAATTTGGTAGTTGAATGTAATACTATGTCTGCTCCATATTCTAACGGACGGCAGAGGGATGGTGAAGCAAAAGTGTTATCCACTATCAGGGGTATACCAGCTGTATGTGCTATTTCTGCCAGCTTTTCAAAATCCGGAACAACCAGTTCAGGATTACCAATTGTTTCAACATATAACGCTTTTGTATTATCATTTATCTTTTCTTTAAAACTTTCTGGATGGCCTGAATCAGCAAATCTCACTTCAATACCAAATTTGGGAAAAGTATGTTTAAATAAATTATAAGTACCACCGTAAATTGAACTACCACTTACAATCTCATCACCCTGACTGCATATATTTAGCAGAGCCAGTGTTTCTGCTGCCATACCTGAAGAAACCGCAAGTGCACCTACACCACCTTCCAAGGCTGATAGCCTCTTTTCCAGAACATCATTGGTGGGATTATTAATCCTGGAATAAATATTTCCCTCTTTTTCCAGAGCAAACAATCGAGCTGCATGGTCAGTATCATCAAATACAAATGAAGTCGATTGATAAATAGGCACCGCCCGGGCTCCTGTTTCTGCATCAGGTTCATGTCCAGCGTGAAGTGACAATGTTTCAAAACCTTTTTTAAAATCCATATTATATTACCTCCTGTTATTTACCTGGATATGTTTTAGTTTCCAGTTTTTAAGTATTTCCAGATTGATTTGATTTCTTTTAAAATCTTTTTTAATAAGAATAATGCCAAGAATAATACCGGCAGTTCTTTTCCCATCAAAAAAACCTCTTCCGGTAAGAAAGAGGTTTAAGTCAAGCTTATCTCTTATCTTCCAGAATTTATTCTGCAGGAATTAGCACCATGCACTCTGCTGGTTGCCGGGTTTCTTCGGGCCTGTCCCTCCACCACTCTTGATAAGGAAAATTCATATGATTTTTTATGTTGAATTTATGTTATCACAGCCTATTTCTTTTGTCAACTATTCCTATCAAAAAACTCGTCTTTTTTGCTGGTATTTTCTGACAGTAGATAATTAATAAACTGCTGAGCACTTCTTCCAGATCTTCCATTATGCCATAATTCCCATTGTTTAGCCTCTTTAATTAATTCATTTCTGGAGATATTAAGATTATTTTTTTCAGCCAGACCCTGTACAATTTCAACATATTTTTCCTGATCAGGAGCCAGATAGGTTATAGTTATTCCAAACCTTTCTGCCAGAGATAGTTTTTCCTGTAAAGCATCATTTTCATGTACCTCAGCCAGTTGATTACGCTCATCCCATTTCTCTTTAACAATATGCCTGCGGTTAGAGGTGGCATAAAACAAGATATTATCAGCTCTTCCTTCTACTCCACCTTCTATTACTGCCTTTAAATATTTATATTCAGTTTCAAAATCTTCAAAAGAAAGATCATCTAAAAATATTATAAAATATAAGCCTCGATCTTTTAGAGTAGTTATGATCTCTGGTAGATCTTTTAAATGGTCTTTATATATCTCTACTAACCGCAGTCCAGCTTCAGCATACATATTAACCAGAGCTTTTACAGATGAAGATTTACCGGTTCCACTGTCGCCAAATAATAAGATATTATTGGCAGTATTACCCTTTAAAAAAGATTCTGTATTTTTGATTAGTTTTTTCTTTTGATTATTATATCCAATAAGATCTTCAAAAATTATTGGGTCAGGATCTTTAATACCGGTTAATCCTGTAAAAGAATCCCATTTAAATGCTTTAAATTCAAATAAAAGTCCAGAACCATATTTATTATATTGTTCAATTAATAGATTTAAAGTAGCCTCAGCCGTATCTTTAGAAAAAGAAAATTTCAGCTTCTGATAATTTTTTAGTTTTAATTCATTTTTATTTTCTGGTGAATAATGACTGATAAAACTAATCTCACCTACACCAATAATTACCCCTATATCAGATAATGTATATTTAAATACTTCCTTCAATATTTTGATATCATGTAGTGCTGCTCCATATAAACTGGAATTAATAGCCTCCATGCCATTTTCAGAAGCAATAGTAAAGGGATTATTATCTGTGTAAATTAGTTTCAGCAAATAGTTCTGCAAAAGATCCCCCTGATATTTTTCTTTTTCTGCTTCCTGCAGCAATTGTGAACAGAGGTTATAATAACGGTTATAATGTTCTTCTTTTATAAATTTATTTAAGTCTCCTATCAATTTTATAATCTCGTTTAATATGGGATCCTGCAACACATTACGATAAATTAATAACCTATTAAGCTTGACAAAACTTTTTTTTATCATATCATATTGTTTCATTATTATTCATCTCCTGAAATAGTTTTAATACTCTATAAAAATCAAACTTTACATATAAACGGTAAATAGCTGTTAAACAGTCTGAACTTTTTTCATTACTTTACCTTACGCTCATAAGTTAAACCTAATAATTTTAATAATTCTACGAATAAGACTGGTGATGCTGATATTATGATAATCATTAACCACTGACCTATATTTAATGAAATAACTTTAAATATGTCCTGTAAAAATGGAATAAACATAACACTAAGCTGCAATATTGCTGAAATAACTATAGCTGCTATTAAATATTTGTTTGTGAAAAAACCAATTTTAAATAAAGAATACCTCATAGTACGGGAATTTAATGAATGCCATAATTGTGAAAAGCTTAATGTTGCAAAGGCCATTGTTCTACCTACCTGTAAAGAATAATTAGATTCACCTATATAAAAAGCAGCCAGAGTAATCAGACCTATAAATATTCCCTGACTGGCAACATTAAAACCCATTTTACCAGCAAAAATACCTTCTTCTGGATCCCTTGGAGATTTGTTCATTAGGTCTTCTTCTTCAGGATCCACTCCCAGAGCAAGTGCAGGTAATCCATCTGTTACTAGATTAACCCAGAGGATTTGAATAGGAACTAACGGTCTTGCCATACCGATAAGAAGTGCCAGAAATAGTGTTATTATCTCACCAATATTACAGGATAATAGGGAACGAATAAACTTTTTGATATTTTCATAAATATGCCTGCCTTCTTCAACAGCTGTGACAATAGAAGCAAAATTATCATTTGTTAACACCATATCAGAAGCCTCTTTGGAAACATCTGTACCAGTTATACCCATGGCAATTCCAATATCCGCCTCTTTCAGTGCAGGGGCATCATTAACACCATCCCCAGTCATAGCCACAACCTGTTTGTTTTTCTGTAAAGCATCTACAATCCTGCTTTTATGTTTTGGTGAAACCCTGGCAAATACACTTGTTTCCATTACTGCTTCTCTTAACTGAATGTCATCAAGCTCCTCCAGTTCATGGCCTGGTATAATTCTATCACCTTCACTATAGATACCCAATTCAGATGCTATTGCTTTAGCTGTAATAGGATAGTCTCCAGTTATCATAATTGGTCTAATCCCGGCTTTTCTACAAACTCTGACAGAGTCGGCAACTTCACGGCGTGGTGGGTCTATCATTCCCATCAGTCCCAGAAATACCAGCTCACTTTCAACTTCTTCTACCTGATAATCATCTTTATCACCTGTTATCTTATAGGCAGCAGCCAGAACCCTTAAAGCCTGCTCTGCAAAGTTTTCGTTTTGTTTAAGTAATTTATTTTTTACCTCCCCAGTTAATTCTTTTTTTTCACCATTGCTATAATAATGACTGCATACCTCTATCATCTCATCAGGAGCACCT
The DNA here is from genome assembly GCA_048623215.1 of Halothermotrichaceae bacterium. Lineage (GTDB taxonomy): Bacteria > Bacillota > Halanaerobiia > Halanaerobiales > DTU029 > JBMCBT01. Next base: position 20,100 of record JBMCBT010000003.1, on the reverse strand, counting down.
TTCACAAAAGCTGCTATATCTCCCTCTGGTGTTTTATTTATTGTCGACATCCTTTTTCTATCTGAATCAAATGGTAATTCTTTTATTCTTTCATAGGTGCTTTCCATTTCATCTTTTTTATAACCTGCTTTAGCTGCAGCCACCACGAGAGAGCCTTCAGTAGGATCACCCAGTATTTTATATTCCCCTTCTTCTCCAGCAGTTAGTTCAGCATTATTACAAAGAAGTGCTGCTTTTAGCATAAGTTCTAGTCCAGGCTTTTCCTGGATATTTACTTTCTCATTATCAACCCTAAAATCTCCTTCTGGCTTATAACCTTCTCCAGTTACTTCTATTACTTGATCCAGCATATACATGGTAGTTATCGTCATCTGGTTTTGTGTTAAAGTACCTGTTTTATCACTACAGATTGTAGTTGTAGCACCAAGTGTTTCTACAGCTGGAAGTCTTCTGATAATGGCATGTTTTTTTATCATACGCTGGACACCTAAAGCCAGTACAATAGTTACTACTGCAGGAAGACCTTCAGGTACTGCAGCAACTGCCAGTGAAATACCGGTCATAAATATATCAAAAAAAACTATACCGCGCATTAAACCTACCAAAACAACAAAAGCAACAATTATTAAGACAATAATACCCAATTTTTTCCCCATTCGGTCTAATCTATGCTGCAGGGGGGTTGTTTCTCGTTCGTTTTCATCCAGCATTCCAGCTATTTCACCCATCTGAGTATCCATACCTGTAGCTGTAACTATACCTTTACCACGGCCATATGTAACGGCCGTCCCCATAAAAGCCATATTGTGCTGATCTCCAACTGATAACTTTTCTTTTTCATTGATATTTGAATCCTTTCCTACAGGTACAGATTCTCCTGTAAGAGCTGATTCCTCAACTTTCATGTCAGAAACTGCAAACAAACGCATATCAGCCGGTACATAGTCACCAGTTTCCAAAGTTACAACATCACCAGGAACAAGTTTGTTAGCTTCAAGCTGCTGTTTTTTACCATCTCTTATTACTAATGCTTCCGGTGCTGTCATTTCTTTTAAAGCAGCCAATGATTTCTCAGCTTTATATTCCTGAAAAACACCAAGGGAAGAATTAGTAATTAAGATAATTGCAATAACCAAAGCATCTGTAACTTCTCCTAATAATGCTGACACTACCGCTGACAACAATAAAATAATAACTAAAGCATCCTTAAATTGTTCTATAAACATCTGTATTGGAGTGCGAATTTTTCCCTTTTTAAGACTGTTAGGACCATATTTATTCAATGATTTTTCTGCCTCTGCACTGCTTAATCCTGTTTCCAGATCAGTATTATATTCATCTTTTACTTCATTTATTGATTTATTATACCACTCTGTCATAGCATCACCCTTATTATTGTGTTTATATTATGTATAATATCATAAAAATGGTTATATATCACATTTTATTATGTTTATACACCTTTTTCCTGTTTTCTACTAAAATTTTAACATATCTAATTGATAAAGTTTGAACCTCTATCTGAATATTATCACACAAACTTATAATTTTTATAAATTTAAAAAACAAATTAACTTGTCAATTAATTAAACACTAATTTCAAATTTTTTTTTTAAATAATAAAAAAACAATCAGAATTTTAACCTGATTGTTTTCCATAATTCTATAATTAGCCATTATTTTTATAATAACTCAAACACAAGAATAACTCAAAAAGTTATAGTAACATATATTTATCTTAGTAAATATACAAATATTTAAAAACTAACCACATTCCCCACTGCAATTATTATGATAATTACCACAGACTTTATATTGAAGGTCTGTAATATTAAATATTTTAGGTGCTTTATTATTAAAATAAACCACATTACAGGCGGGATTCATACATATATAATAATTTTTGTCATTAACATGAATTTCATCTACAGCATATTTCTCTATAATATTACTTTCTACACTTTCACCATTTTTTTTACATTGCGGACAGGTTTTGTTCTGCAAAAAAGTCAACTCCTTTTGATTTTATACTATTTTTTGCTACACTACTTATATTTATATCACATTTTTTACTATAATATCAAATATACTGTTTAACTATATTCAATTTTATTAGATAATATTGAACCACTAAAAGGAGAAATGTTTATTCTATATTTATTATTTTTTAATACCACTTTAATTTCATTTAAATAATCATAAACTATTTTCTTCTTTGTCAGAGTATTTCCATTAACTTTTATTTTTTGCCTGTAAGGGCTGTTGTTTAATACTACTATTGTTTTTTCTTTCTGATAATTTCTTATAAAACCAAAAGTATTATTTAATTCATCAATTAAAAATGGTTTAAAACCACCCCTACGTAAAGCTACCAGATTATTTCGAATTGTTATTAGTTTTTTGTAATATTTATAAAGTTGTCTATCCTGTTGACTTTTATTCCAGACCATACACCTTCTACAGTCCGGATCATCACCACCGGTAATACCTACTTCATCTCCATACAAAATCATTGGTGCCCCAATATATGTAAATTGAAATAATAATGCCAGCATCATCTTTTCTTTCTTACCGGAAAATCTATATAATAAGCGAGGTGTGTCATGACTATCCAGCAGGTTCAACATTGAGTAATTTGCATTATCTTTATACATCATTCTTAGGGTTATCAGCCTGCTGTTAAATTCGGATGGCCCAATACAGTTATCAGCAAAAAATTCATAAATTGTTTTACTCAATCTATAATTCATTATACCATCAAATTGGTCCCCCTGCAGCCATTTTTGTGAATTGTGCCAGTTCTCTCCAACAATATATAAATCCGGTTTTATTGTTTTTACTTCCTGTCTAAACCTCCGCCAGAAACACGGGTCTATTTCATCAGCAACATCCAGGCGCCAGCCGTCAATATCTACCTCTTCAATCCAGAATTTAGCTACCTTCAGTAAATAATCCTGGACTTCTTTATTGGAAGTATTGAGTTTAGGCATTTGATAAATATCATTGGCAAAAGTACAGTAATTCACTGGTATAGTGGTTTTCACAGGTAAATCATCTATGAAAAACCAGTCCCTATATTTTGATTTGTCACCATGCTGCCGCAGATCTCTGAAGGCAAAAAAATTAAAACCACAGTGATTAAAAACTGCATCAAATACTACCTTTATCTCCCTCCGGTGGGATTTGCTGACAAGTCTTTTAGCAGTATCCAGACTGCCAAAATTAGAATCAATGGTAAAATAATTATCTATATTGTATTTATGATTTGATGGGGAAGTAAAAATTGGTGTAAGATAAATAGTATTTACCCCCAGGTCTTTTATATAATCAAGTTTTTTTATAATTCCTTCCAGATCCCCACCAAAAAACGAATCCGCCTCAGGTTTTTCGCCCCACTGCTGGATACTATCAAGATCAATATCAGGGTTTTCATTATAAAAACGTTCAGGGAAAATTTGATAAACTACTGCATCCTTAACCCAATCAGGAGTATTAAATATATCTCCTTTATTGATAAAAGGGTATTGAAAATATCCAGCCCGATAACCTGTGGGTCTGGATTTTACAAATCCACTTTCAGTAAACCAGTAGTGTCTTTCTCCGTCATCAAGATAAAAATAATAACGAAAACGGCTATCGGGCAAAGTAATATCTGTTTCAAAATAATCATAGAGCAGGTCATTTCCAACTAAAACAAGTTCTTTTAGCTGAGCCGGGTCAGCGCCATTTGCTGGATATCTACTTCCGTATATGATAATACCTTTTTTTAAATCCAGGTGAGCAGCCTTTAATCTTATTCTTAAAGTTTTATCAGTGACAGGAAAAGCATAATTATATCCTGCTATATGCATTACAGCAGCTTTATTCATTAATTACACCCCATTAATAAAATTTCATATCTTGTCTAACCACAGATATATTTTACATTAATTATATCCTACTCTTTAACAGCTCCCCGGGACAATCCAGAAACCATATGCTGTTGTGACAGAAAAAAGAAAATGACAATTGGAATTGCTCCCATTAATGCTCCAGCAGCAAATATACCCCAGCGCTGACCATATTGGTCTACAATAAACATAAACATACCTACAGGTAGTGTAAACTTTTCTGAAGAAGTTAATAATATTCTGGCCAATATATATTCAGAATATGAGCCAATAAACTGTAATACAAAAAGGACAGCTAATATCGGCCGCGACAGTGGTAGTATTATTTTATAAAAAGCCTGAAAACGGCTTGCTCCATCAATATAGGCTGCTTCCTCCAGGGAGCGGGGTATAGTATCCAGGTAACCTTTCATCAGCCAGGTATTAACACCAACGGCTCCTCCCAGATAAGTTATAATGACTGCAGTATGAGTATTTAAACCTACAGCGGGTATAACCTTCTGAATTTCTAAAAATAATAAATATATAGCTACCATTGCCAGCATTTGAGGAAAAACCTGAATTAATAATATTATAAAAAGGCCTTTCCTTCTTCCAGTAAATCTGAAACGCGAAAAAGCATAGGCAGCCAATGCCGTCATTCCTACAACCAGTACTGACGTAATTAAAGCAATTTTTATACTATTCCACATCCAGATTAAAAATGGATGCTGAGGTGAGTTTAATAATTTTCGATAGTTTTCCAGGGAAAAGTTATCCGGAATTAGATTCTGTCCTACCAGTGTATTAATAGGGTTAAGGGAAGCTGACATAATCCAGACAATTGGAAAAAGAGCAAATATAAGAACCAACCAGATAATTATGTGTCTAATTAAATTACTTTTAAAAGTAGGTTTTCTATACACTTTCTTTCACCTCTTCTAAAGCACCTGTATAACGAAAATTAAACCAGGTAATTAAAGCAGTAAGCAGAAAAATAAAAATGGTCACTGCACTGGCCAGGCCAAAGTCTGAACCCTGGCCACTCTCAAAAGATAAGCGGTAAGTATAAGATATTAGTATATCAGTAGCACCAGCCGGAGTCTGTGCATTGGGAATGGCAGGTCGCCCCCTGTTAAATAAATAAATTACGTTAAAATTGTTAAAATTAAAGGCAAAACTGGAAATAAGTAAGGGCCCCATACTTACCAGCAGCAGTGGAAAAGTAATATACCTGAACTGCTGCCAGATAGAAGCACCATCAATAGCGGCTGCTTCATAATAACTATCAGGAATACTCTGTAATGCACCAAGGGCAATTATCATCATATAGGGAAAACCCAGCCATAGATTGACTATAATTACAGCAACTCTGGCCCAGAAAGGGTCAATTAACCAGGGCAGCCCCGAACCAAAGATACTTTCCAGTATCGTATTTATTACCCCCACTTCTGTATCAAACAATCCGTGCCAGACCATTGCTGAGATAAATGCTGGTATCGCATAAGGCAGTATAAGTAATATTCTGTATATTTTTTTAAATTTTAAATATTTATCATTTAATAATATTGCTAATAATAATCCCAGTCCAAATGTACTGATAACACTGATAAAAGCCCAGATTAAGGTCCAGACAAAAACTCTAATAAAGGGACCGGAAATCCTTTTATCATTAATTATTTTTAAAAAATTATCCCAGCCCAAATATGTACGAAACCCTGGTAATAACTTTTCCCCATTTTCAGCAATAAATGTACCTTCTCCGGGAATATATTCATAACCTGTCTTTAAATTTATTATTACATCCTTATCGGCAATATATTTATACTGCTGTAGATAAAGTGCGAACTCTGAAAGATTTTTCATCTTTATAATCTTGTTATTATAATCAAACTCCAGCTGCTGTAATTTTGATAAATGTTTAAAAATATTTTTTTGATTTACCCTTTTATAATTATTATATTTATCTATAATACCATCTCCATCACTATCGACCAATCTATAATCATCAGAAGAAATTTCTATTATATTTTGATCTTTCCCCAATAATAATTTTCCCTGCTCATCTTTAAAAAGAATTATTAAACTCTCACCTGATTTCAGAACAATATATTTTAATAACTCAGGCTTTTCCGGCAAATAATAACGACCTTCTAATTGTGTTATAACCTGCTCCTTACTAAGTACATGACCTGTACCATAATTGGTTAAAGAGACATAAAATGTATAAAAAAGAGGATAAACAATTAACATTAACATAAAAAGAGTCCCAGGTAAAATATATCTTAATGGATAAGTTTTTTTTGATAAATATATTATATTAATGAAAACTATCCCCAGTATTAACATAAATAATAACTTATAAAGCTGTTGAGTAAAAAGTGTAATTCCGGCCCAGACAGCAACGGCATCAAGTACAGCAAATATAGAAATTTTCATTAGGTTTTTTATTACAGCCTGATTTATATTTTTCATTTTGACCTCCTTATGATACCCTTACCCTTCAGAAAAACCATACTGATACCTTTAATGATATCAGTATGGTTTATTGTATTAGTTAGAAGCTTCTATTGCTGCAACAATTTGTTCTACAGCATTATCCAGAGCAGCTTGTGGATCCTGACCCTGGGTAAGTACAACCTCCAGGGCATCGGTCCAGCCCTGCCATACTGAAGACATTTCTGGAATACTGGGCATAGGAGTTCCATTAGCCGCACTCTCCAGTACACCCGCAGTATCAGGATCTTCTGATACACTTTCCGCTACAGGAATATATGCCGGAGGCCTGTTATCCAGTTCATATAACTCCATCATGGTAGCTTCAGTCGCTATAAACTCTGTTAAAAATGCCTGAGCAAGTATTTTGTTTTTACTGAACGAATTAATCATCATTCCCTGTACTCCGACAAAGGGCTTAGCAGTCTGGCCGTCAACAGTAGGTAATTGTGTGAACGCATAATTAATACCTGCTTTTTTGACATCAGCCAAAGCCCAGGGGCCGGTAAGTATCATACCAGCTTTATTTGAAGTAAAAAGACTCATCATTGTCTGATAATCCACATAAGGTACAAGTTCCTCCTGATAAAGCTCTGCCAAATAAGTTAATCCCTGAACAGCACCTTCATTATTTAACCCAACATCCAGAGGGTTAAGCTTATCGGAGTCATCCATACCGAAGACATAGCCGCCAGCAGCACTTAAAAAAGGAAAAGTATGATAGGGATCGGGTTGTGGCATTACAAATCCATACATATCTTCATCTTTATTGGTTAAATCATTGATAATTGTTTTAAATTCAGCAAAAGTTTCTGGTGGTTCCACTACCAGGTCTTTATTATATATTAATCCTATTGATTCAAAACCATATGGTACCGCATATATTTTTCCACCCCAGCTAAAAGCATCAAGAGTAACCTGATGAAAATCATCTTTTATACCAGATAAATCAATTGGCTCAATTAATCCATTGGCAACCAATTGTCCCAGCCAGTCATGGGCACCAATGAGAAGATCCGGACCCTCACCTGATGGGCCGGCAACAACTAGGTTATCACGGATTTCACCAAAAGCAACTTCCTGAATTTCAACTGGAATTCCATATGATTCCTCAAATTCCACCTTTACATCCTCAAATACAGGTGCTCTTACTTCATCTGCCCAGATTAAAAGCTTACCTTCTTCTGATGCAGATACAAGCACTGTACAGCCCAACAGGATTGCAATTATAAGTATTAAAGATAAATACTTCTTCACATTTACACCTCCATTTTATTACAAAACACTAACCAACTATACTTTCAGGCCAAAATATAAGCCAGGTATTTAAGTAATCACTCCCTTCCTATTAAAACGTTTGCATTTTATCTATTGTATTATATTCAAAAAAATTAAATAACATTACTCTTTTCGGCTAAAAGAATACTTCTAAGCATTAAAAAAGCTATCTTTTATAATTATAAAAGATAGCTGATATAAATAATATTATATTATTAAAAGACAAAAAGGGTATATTAAACAAATGTCAAATTTTTTGCAAGGTACTAGAGCATTAAGGTTGTTTTTCTGCTTTAAAAATAGCTACTTCCGGTGATTCCAGCAGCTGCCACTTTCCTTCCACTCCTTTATGTAATGCACCTAACTCAATGTGAAGCATAGCTATACCACAGTCCAGACGTTCAGAAATAGTTTGTTTTGATGTAGATTTATCCAGAAATATTTTGATTTTATTATCTTTCACGCCGAATCTCCAGGGCTGTTTATTTCTGGCTGAAGGTGCAAGTCGTGCAGACTTTATAGCAGTCTTTATCCAGTCCGGCCAGTTTTTCTTAAATCCACCCAGGCATAATTCATCCAGGTCTTTTCTGTCATGACTTGATATTACTTTTTTCATAATCTTTTCTATTAATGAATAGTTTTCATTACAGTAACCAATTGGTGTAACAGCATAAACTTTTTCCTGCTCATCAAGGTTGATTTGTTTTTTTACTTCACTTTTTTTGAAAGTACCGGAAACCCAGCAGGTGCCCAGGCCTTGGTCTGTAGCTTCCAGAATAACTGCCTCACCAAAATAACCTATCTTTTCCATAATGTTTTTGTCGCTTTGGTCTCCTATAAAGGCTATATAGGATGAAGCTCCCTGGATAATTCCATAAGTACCAAGTATAGTTTTAAACACACGTTCATAGCCATCTTTAACCAGAACTCCTCTAACAGCCTGAGTTTGCCTATTTAACTTTTCTATAAAATTATTCATGTATTTAATCAGATTATCTGTAACTGGCTTATCTAAATATTTTCTTCTTGAGTGACGTTTTTCAATAGTATTATACCACTTTTTCTTCATATCACATTAATTCCTCCATATGTTTTTGTCTACGAGCTAACTACTGCTAAAAATTACAGTGAAGCTAATAAAGCAATTTTATTGTATAATAGCTGTATATACCAACAGATAATGCAGAAATGCACCTAATAGAATAAACAAATGAAATATTTCATGAAAATACTTTGGTTTTTTTAAAATATAAAAAACAGCACCTATAGTAAATGAAACTCCACCTGCAAAAAGATAGAATAAAGCAGAACCGCTCATTGTTTTTATAAACTGAGCTATCGGTATAATACCCATCCAGCCCATTAATATATATATAATAGTATATAGATAACGAGGTGCTTTTAAGTAAAACAACTTAAAAAACAGTCCAGCTAATACTAATACCCACTGAACAATTATAATACTCCATTTCCAGTAACCACTAAGATAAATATGACAGACAGGAGTGTAAGTTCCGGCAATCATAATAAAAATAGCTATATGATCCAGCTTTCTCCAGACTGATATTTCTATATCATATTTTTTATTGGCATGATAGAGAGAACTGGATAAAAATAAAGTTATAACAGATAACCCATAGATAACTGCGACTATTTTTAAGGACACTCCTTTAGCCGTATAGAACAAAACTACTGTTCCTATTAAAGCTAAAATACAGCCAATTAAATGTGAATAAAATGAAATCTTTTCTTCTTTTTTTATAATAAACACCCTCTTTATATATTTTATTCAAACTGTTATTCCCCTCACATGATTGATGTTATGTTTTTTAAAATGGTATTAATTTATACAGATAAATACTGGTTTGCCCATTCAACCGCATATTTAATTACTTTTTCACCCTGAGGCTCATTATGAATTTCATGGTAATATCCCGGCCACTGTTTAAAAGTACAGACATCAGCTGCTCTATCAGCAAATTTTTTGCTAGCTTTGTAAGATGTTATCAGATCATCAGTTCCATGCATGATTAAGGCCGGTATACTGAGGCTGGAAGCATGTTTCAAGGCCCATTTTCCTGCCTGGTATAATTCTTTAAATAGACCAATTGTAATCTGGTCATGTACCAGCGGATCATCTTTATATGCTGCAATAACATCCGGGTCATGGGAAAGAGCATTTATATCTATACCATTAGACTGTGAAAACTTTGGTGCAATATAGCCCATCATATATGCCAGTACCAGTTGAATAAATGGCGGCCTTTGTGCAAGCTGTAGCCAGGGAGCACTTATAATAACCCCCTTTATATCAACTGAATTTCTAAGTACATAATTAGTAACTAAATTTCCTCCCATACTATGGCCATATAAAAACTGAGGAACATCAGGAAACCGAAATGAAGCTGCTTTTACCAACAGAGCAATATCATTCATTAACACCTCATATGCAACAGCATATCCTCTTTTACCATCAGTCTGCCCATGGCCGTGTAAATCCACCGCAATAACAGCAAATCCCTGCTCTAATAATAATTTTGCAAAATTTTGATAACGACTACTGTGTTCTCCCAGACCATGTACCAGACAGATAACAGCCTTTGTCTGCTCTGGTGTCCACCACTGAAAATAAAGATTATATCCATCTTCAGTCCTGCGTTTTATAGAAAATTCCCCCATCTAACACACTACCTTTCTTTATTTTTAAGTATAAGTACTATAAAATATAACTACCATATATTATAACATAAAAAAAAACGGAATCAATTACCTTTTTTAACTAATAGTATGATTCCGTAAATAAATTTATATTTTTCTATTGTGTATTATCTATATAGATATTTAAATGTCTTATATAATTAATAATTTTAATTTGTTGTATCTCTTTCAATAATTTTGGTTGGAATTATTATTTTCTCTCCTTTATAATCATCATCATGTATTAACTGTAGAAGCATTTGTGCTGCCTTTTTACCCATTTCAACAATAGGAATTTTAACTGTAGATAAAGCAGGCCTTAAATGCACTGCCATCGGATCATCATTAAAACCCATTACCGCCAGTTCTTCAGGTACATTTAAGCCCATATTTTGAGCTGCTCTTAAAGCTCCAGAGGCAATCATATCATCAACAGCAAAAACTGCATCTATATCATTTTTGCTTTTTAACAGGTTCATAGTATTTTCATATCCACCTTCATAGGTAAAACTTGAATATTTGATCAAGTCTGAATTAACTTTAATGCCGTTTTCTTTCAGCGCTTTTTTATATCCTGTTAACCTATCCCTGCTTACTACATATTCCTCAGGCCCGGATAAAAATGCTATTTTTTGCTGGCCTTTTTTTATTAAAAACTTAACTGCATCATAAGCAGCTTTTATATTATCATTATTAACTATTGGTATATCTCTCAATTCTATACTTCTGCCGATTAAAACAAATGGATAATTGAAATCAAGTAATTGTTGAATAATATCATCATTAACCCTGGGGGCCATTAATATTACTCCATCTACTTTCCCATTACGAAGCATATCCAGTGCTTCTTCATGCTCCCTGTGGTAATCCTTGGCAGCAGCAAGAAGCAAATTGTATTCTTCCTCCTGTGCTATGGAAGCTATCCCCTGGATTATACCTGGAAAAAAAGGATTGGCAAAAGCCGCTTCAGCAGGACGTGAGAGGATAAGGCCCATAGATTTGGTTTTCTGAGTCACCAGGCTGCGTGCAATCGCATTGGGATGATAACCAAGTTTCTTTATAGCCTCCCTTACCTTTTTCTTGGTTTCATCACTAATTCTTTTATCATTACTGATAACTCTGGAAACAGTAGAAGGTGATACATCTGCATATTCACCGACATCTTTTATAGTTACTTTTTTCATATGTAAATCACAACCTTCACTTTATTTCAAACGTTTGCAATTCTATTATATCAATTATTTATACCTTTATTAAATTATATATCTAATCTATCAAACTTGTCAAGAGTTTAAAATAAGTCAGCAGAAACTCTGCTGACTTATTTCCATTATATAACCTCTTTTTTCTTTACAAGCATCGGTTTATTTATTTTACATAATAATTTTTTTCCAGGAGTAATTATAACATTTTTATCCAGGATTACCTTCTCTATTACAGCATTACTTTTAACTTCACTGTTTTTCATGATAATACTATTCTTTACATAAGCATTTTTATGTATTTTCACATTATTAAATAATATACTGTTTTCAACCTTTCCTTCAATTATACAACCATTAGCTATTAACGAGTTCTTGACTTTATTACCTGATATATATTTTGTAGGTGGAATGTTATCTATATTTGTATAGACTCTTTTGTTTTGAGTAAATAGCTCTTTTCTAACATTCTGTTTTAATAAATCCATATTACTCTGGTAATAATCCTGTACTGATTTGATCATAGTTATATACTTATCTTCATAATATGCATAGACTTTGTATTTACCTAATTTATTTTTAATTACATTATAATATACATCAGTAATTTCCTCTTTAATCAAAGCATTAATTATCTTTACTAACAACCTTCGTTTCAGGATAAAACAATGAGTAAAACAAGTATTACCGGGCCTTACTAACAAATTTACCACCCTGCCGTTCTCATCAGTAACCGGATAAATATTGTCATTTTTGTTGCAAATAGAAGAATTCCTGGAGCAAATCAAAGTAATATCTGCTTTCCTGGACTGATGATATAATAACACCTCTTTAAAATTAAAACTGGCAATAATTCTACTGTCAGCAAAAGCCACAAATTCCTGACTGCTTTTTTTTATATAATCCAGATTATTATATAAATAATTTAACCTCTTTTTTTTAAAATGATTCTGTCTGGCATAATTATTAGATAATAAAAACAAACCATCTTTTTTTCTGTTTAAATTCCAGTTCCTGCCTGAACCAAGGTGGTCTATAAGTGATCTGTCTTTATTCTGTAAAAGCACACCAATATTTTTTATATCGGAATTGGTCATTGACGATAATATAAAATCAATAAAGCGATAATTACCTCCAAAAGGAACAGATGCTATCGATCTGTGAAATGTTAACTTTTCAAGAAATGACTCTTTTACAGTATCATCAATAATACCCATCATTTCTGCCATATGGTGTTTAACCTCCTTATAAACTTATATTTTCCTGACCTATTACCTGCCCACAACAGATAATGATATTATCAGGAATATAATAGTTATCACCAATAACTGTAATTTCATTTTGTGCAACTACCCCTTTATTTCCTCCTATCTTACAATTGTCACCAATATAAACATGATTGCCGACAATAGTTTTGTAGACTATAGTGTTACTACCAATTCTAACATTGGGCATAACCACAGAGCTTTCGACCACAGCATTACTGGCAATAGAAGTGCCGTGAGAAATAACCGAATTACTTATACTACCTTTAATTTTACATCCTTTTGCTATTAAAGAATTACTTATATCTAATTTATCAGCAATATATTGTGGTGGATAATTATATTCAGCTGAAAAAATAGGCCACTGCGAGTCATAAAGATTAAAACCTTCTTCCTGCAATAGTTCCATATGTGCCTGCCAGTAACTTTCAATTGTACCAACATCTTTCCAGTAACCCTGATAAGGATATGCAAACATACTTAAACCATTATTTAACATTCTAGGTATTACATTATGTCCGAAATCGATATCCTGAGGGTATTTAAGCAAGTATTTTTTAATTGTTTTCCAGTTAAAAAGATAAATCCCCATTGAAGCCAGGTTACTTTCAGTCTGCTGTGGTTTTTCCTGGAAATCTGTTATTTTACTTTTATTATCAGTAGAGATAATACCAAAACGGGATGACTCGGCTAAAGGAACTTCAACTACTGCAATAGTAACATCAGCTTTTTTGCTTTTATGAAAATCAACCATCCTGGAATAATCCATTTTATAGATATGATCTCCTGATAATATTAAAACAAATTCTGGATTATATTTATCAACATAATCCAGATTACGATAAACCGCATTGGCCGTCCCCTGATACCAGTTACCGCCAGTGGTTCCGGTATATGGTGGAAGAATAGTTACTCCTCCATTCATTCTATCAAGATCCCAGTAGTTACCAATACCTATGTGCTTATTTAACTCCAGTGGTTTATATTGAGTTAAAACCCCTACTGTATCAATTCCAGAATTGGAACAGTTACTAAGTGTAAAATCAATAATTCTATAATCACCAGCAAAAGGTACAGCAGGCTTAGCAATATTATCTGTCAATACTCCCAGGCGACTGCCCTTGCCTCCGGCAAGAAGCAGTGCCACAATCTCTTTTTCATCCATAAAAAAACCTCCCATATATAATATTAGTTTTTTTGTTTTTTATTACAAATTATTTTATATTGGCCGACTGCTATTAATTATAAAATATTTTTTAATTACAAATTCATGTAATACTATGTCTTTTTCAAAATATATATTACTGGAAAGGGTAAAAAAATGTGCAGAGGTGAAGCAAAAAAGATGTTAAAAATTTTATTTGTATCTTCAGAAGTAGCTCCATATATAAAAACCGGGGGACTTGCCGATGTTGTAGGCTCCTTACCACAGGCATTAAATAAACTGGGACATGACACCAGAGTTGTTCTACCGGAATATAAACAAATTGCCTACAAATATATTAAAAAATTAGAACATATAATCTCCTTTAATACAAAACTGGCCTGGAGAAAAGAATATGTGGGAATTAATCAGATAAAAAATGCAGAAGTTAAAACATATTTTCTTGATAATAAATACTTTTTCTGGCGTGATAATTTATATAAAAATAATGACAGAGCTCTGCAGTTTGCTTTTTTCTGTCGTGCTGTACTTGATATGCTTCCGCGGATTAATTTTAAACCAGATATAATTCACTGTCATGACTGGCAGACAGGCCCCTTAAGTCTATTTCTAAAATCAGAATACAAAAATAAAGAATTTTATAAAAATATTAAAACAGTTTTCACAATACATAATCTTAGATATCAGGGTAAATTTAGTTTTGAAATTCTGGATGATATTCTGGCTGTTGATAAAAAGTATTGGTATAAAGGACTTATTAAAAATAATAATTTAATAAATTATATGAAAATAGGTATTATGACAGCTGACAAAATTACAACTGTAAGCGATACATACGCAGAAGAAATAAAAACTTCACATTTTGGGGAAGGACTGGACTATGCACTCAAGTTTAGAGAAAATGATCTCTCTGGAATTATTAATGGAATAGATTATAACAATTTTAATCCTGAGTTTGATAAAAAAATTTATGTAAATTATTCCCACGAAAGAATAAGAGGAAAGTTAGAAAATAAATTGAGACTGCAGCAAAAACTTAAATTAGCAATGAGGGAAAAAACTCCTATTATAGGTTTTATCAGTAGATTGTGCCGTCAAAAAGGAATTGATTTACTTTTAAAAGTAATAAAAAATATACTACAGGAAGATATACAGTTTATACTTTTAGGTACTGGTGACCCTACTTATGAATATGCTTTAAAACAAATATCTAAATTACATCCTGATAAAACATCAATAAACCTAAAATATGATTCAAATCTAGCCCACAAAATATATGCAGGCTCTGATCTTTTTTTAATGCCATCTGAGTACGAGCCCTGTGGGCTAAGTCAATTAATAAGTTTAAGATATGGAACAATACCTATTGTCAGGGAAACTGGAGGCCTTAATGATACTATAGAGCCTTATAGTGAATATAATAATAGTGGAAATGGATTCACTTTTACCCACTACAACGCTCATGACATGTTGTACACTATAAAAAG
The DNA here is from genome assembly GCA_048623215.1 of Halothermotrichaceae bacterium. Classification (GTDB taxonomy): domain Bacteria; phylum Bacillota; class Halanaerobiia; order Halanaerobiales; family DTU029; genus JBMCBT01. The sequence goes on along the minus strand of JBMCBT010000003.1, from coordinate 4,641 downwards.
AGCAATAACATTTTATCATAAACCTGAAATTTGGTCCAACCTGGTTCAGAAAGCTATGAAGGCTGACTTCAGCTGGACCAAATCTGCTGAAAAGTATAGTAACTTATACAAAATAATTTAAAATATTTTTCCACGGCCGATAGCTCCATAATTTTTACAGCTCTCAGCAGCTATTACAGTACTTTTTTTCAGTGTTTCTGGCAGGGATACCCCATTTGCTAAACAATATATAAACATAGCAATAAAGTTATCCCCTGCCCCCAGTGTATCAACAACCTCAACTTCCCGGACAGATTGATGGTAAAACTCCTGTTGGTAAAGTGCCATCACCCCTTCCCGGCCCAGGGTCACTATTACATAATCAGGCCCTGCCTGACTGACAGAGGACATAAAACTTTTTGTATCATCACTAATCATATCTTTTGAAAAAAAAGCAATATCGACATAAGGAGCTGTTTCCTCCAGATAATTAAAAGCACTTTTAAAGGAATAATCAAAGGATACAACAACACCACTCTCTTTAAAACACTGGAGATATTTCTCCGTATAACTATATACTGTTGTGTGGAGATATTGAAACTGACTAATATATTGTAAATCTCCTTCAGTTAAGGTGAATTTTTCATATACACCTTTATCAACTTTCTCTACTTTTCCTTCGCCATTTTCAACAATTATATGGGAATATGCATTCTTACCATCTTTTATATCGATATGGGATGTATTAATCCCTTCTTTTTTCAAAACATTAACAAGATATTTACCGGCTATATCAGTGCCAAAGGCTCCTATATATGCTGTTTCCATACCAAGTCTACCGGCTAGAACTGCAACATTATATGCACTGCCACCGGGATAAAACTTATTTTTTTGATGGTAATAATCAGCTACATTATCACCAACACATATTAGTGACAAAAGTTAACACCTCCCTGATATATAATAGATAATTACTTTTGATCCAGATACACTTTTACCAGGTAAAAAATTGTCATAATCTAACCATTTGCTGCTTAAATTACTTAATTAAGCTTCAACAGTCTCCAGGCTATTAAGATCTATATGTTTAAGATATTTTACAACTATTGGTATTAGGATAAGTTGAATTATAATCCCTGGTAACCCTTTAACAATAGTTCCCTCAATAAATAATAAGGGATTGGCAGGCAGATTAGTGATATTAAAAATATGAACTAAACTCCAGACAACTACCCCTGTACCAATTCTACCTATAATCATACTTATAATCAAACTTAGATAGATATTTAATTTTTTATTTTTAAATAAATAACCTGTCAAAAGACCATATAAACTAAGCTCTACAAACATTATCGGAAGCATAGGTAATACTGGAGGCATACCAGTAATTAGACTACTTAATAATGGTGTAACAGCACCAACAATAAGCCCACTTACAGGACCCAACACTAAACCAGCAATAAGCACAGGAATATGCATTGGTGATATAATACTGGCCAGACCAGTTCCAAATAAATGAAGACCAATTGGTAATACAATACCCAGAGCAATAAAAATAGACATTAGCATTAATTTTCTTGTTGTAATTTTCATATAAACCACTCCTTATGTTGATAATTTTCTTATTTACAAAATAAAAGACCACAAAAGAATGTTGTGTTTCAACACAACAAAGACCTTCGTGATCTTATATAAATTTATTAAATTTTAATTATTGATAAATTCTGCAACTCGTTCAAGTACTTCTTCTATTAAATCATTAATCGAATTTTCTTCCTTTAAACCTATAAGTTCTACATGCGGTTGTTTTAATCCCAGTATAAATTTTTCGGATGAACTACCAAGTATAGCTTCGGCCATACCTGGAGTTATTTCCCCCCACATGGAATTCGGGATTATTATTCCTAAAGGGCCTATTATTATATCTACTTTAGCCGAAGTAACTCTAATTGCATTTTCTCCGGATGCACCTGTATCTGCGCCTGCTTTAATCATTCGTGAAACAGCCTGAGAGTTAGTAGCCAGAGCAATTATTTCAAATGAACCATTCAATTGTTTTTTTAATCCATCAATTATTTGACAGCCTAGGCCTCCACCCAGCCCGTCTATCACTGCTATTTTCACAGTTATCCTCCTTATATTATGTACCAGGAAAGTTTAAACTCCATAACTACTGGTATATTATATTGCATCTTATTTATAAAATCAAGAAAATTTACACCCATTTGTTTCTTGCTTAAATTTACACTACCTACTTTTACTTATCTGCTATTATAGATAAATTTTATTTATTATTAAAATTCTATATTAAAGTTTATACCATACTGAGCAGACTGATTATTAAAATCATAAGAAAGATACCCTCCTACTAGAGAAGGCTTCATGCCCAGAAAACTTAAATTAGCAGTAGCATCTATACCAACTGCATAAGATGAATTTTGATTTAAATTTCGATAATCTAAAAAATAGCAGGTATCTATACCTGTTAACCGGAAAAAGTGAAGTAGTTCTTGTGAGTATTCAAAGTTATTAGTCTGTAAATATTCAAGCCCTACCTGGATATTCTTTGATTTAACACTATCTTCATCCGTATAACCTCTATAAATAACAGGGACAAATTCCTGATAACTATCTGCATATAATATTTTAGCCTGCAGTTTATCTTTATCTAACTCGGTTTTGTATTTACCTGACAAGATATACTGATTACTTTTTTCTTCTGCCATCGGCTGAAAAATTTCAAGTTCACCATCAAGTTCATTATTTTTATTATGATTCCGATATGACCCTGTCAGATGAACCAGCTTTTCCCCCCTGTAATCAAACCAACCAATACCAGCAGTAAAAGGATATGAATAGTATTTCGCCAAAACTTCATAAGAAAGCTGTTCCTGTTCTTTTTGTACAAAAAAACTAAGATCTACATTATCTGTTAATTTTAAATAATCAATTTTAGCTTCCCATTTGTTGTTAACTACATCATTTCCCAGTAAATCAACATGTAAATTTCTATTTTCATAAATAAGACCCGGCTGTACCTGGTTTAAATCCTCCTGAAATAAACTCTTTTTTAAATATGTATGGTCTTTACCAAAATAAACTACAGGCCTAATAAATGTATATGATAATACTGCCCGTTCATACTTAAGGTCTTCTATTAGATCATAATCAATAGTTGAGGCCTTTTGATATTCTTTCCTTGCTGCAACTATCTTCTTGATTTCCGGCATCTTTTCCAGAGCAGCCTGGTAGCCTATATTAATTAATTTTTCTGCAAGATTAAAATCCATAAATGAGTAGTCCCCAACATCACAATTTATACTTAAATCTGAGTACTCCTTTAAAATGTCCATGGAATTATTTCTCTTAATAAGGTCTGTCTGTCTCATCCAAGCTCTGACAGGTGTATCATATTCCTGATAAGGTAATTCATCAAAAGCACTTGTTGCAATAATAATATCTGCTCCCATAGCTGCAGCAGCTCTGGAAGGAACAAGTTCAATCATGCCGGGATCAATTAAATAAAGACCATCTTTCTGCTGTACTGGAAAAGCCAGAGGAATGGCATATGAACTTTGAACCACATTAGATACCTTTCCAGTTGTATGTATGTATTCTACTCCATGAGCCAGGTCATAACTTAAAACTGCTGTAGGTATTGGGAAATCTTCCAGTTTGTCTTCCGGTAACAACTCTTCCATAAAAATATTAAGTTTATCCGCATTTAAGATTGAATGGCTAAAAGGATAATTTAATTCTATTAAGGAAGAAATCAGATGTCTATCAACTACATTAGTTATATCCTCAGTCGACATACCACTACCATACATTACAGCAATAACTGACCCCATACTTGAGCCTATAATCATATCAAACTTTATATTATTATCTTCCAGTGCTTTTATCACACCAACATTAACCAGGCCTCTGGCTCCACCACCACTTAAGGCTAAAGCAACTACAGGCTTATCCATATTCTTAACATATGTAAAATCTTCTATAAAATACTGAACTTCTTCATCCTCTGCACCTATTTTGACTATGTCATAATAATTTTCAGATATTTCATCTGCAGCTGTAACAGAAAGGGAATAAAATATCCAACAAAAAATAATTGGTAATATAAATATTTTATTTATTTTAACTTTCCCGCCCACTATATTTCCTCCAGTCATATTTCTTCTAATCATATTTTAGTTCAATCACATTTTAAATTTCAATATAATTTATATAGTAAATGTAAAATATTATTCATTTTATTAGTCCTTATTATTATATCTTAACTTATATCATAATATGTCCTGACAGATATATATTTTATCATAAACAAAAAACTGCCATTTGCTGGCAGATATCAGAATAGGTCTATTAATTAATAAGCTGAATTACTCATTTAATGGTGGAGGTGGTGGGAGTCGAACCCACGTACTATGCGGCTCATAGTTCAACCGCTACGAGCATAGTCTGTTTTTTAGTTTCATAGTATATACCCCAACAGACAGGATTATATACTACTAGCCTGTTAAATTTCCTGGTCACTTTACAGGCTTCAAGCGGCAGGTAGTCTGCTAATTATGACACTTAACCGACTCCACAGACAAGAGCCGACTAAGCGTTAACTGCCTACGCGGCAGCTAAAGCGTAATTATTATCGTTTGCAGA
>JBMCBT010000002.1:0-45031 GCA_048623215.1 Halothermotrichaceae bacterium | reverse complement strand
TATTTTATTTTGAAGTAAGAGTTATTAAGAAACAGCAACTTAATTTATTTAAATAATATAAATTTACTATGTGGAAAGACAAAACTAAAGACTAAAAATTGTCAAAAAATATAATATTATTGACATTAAAATGTTTCATAATATGGAACGCAATAACAAAAATCAATCAGTAGTAAAAAAAACATTAAAAAAATTGCAAAAAAAGTATGTTGACAAAGGGAAATAACTATGTTATATTAAAAATAGATAAGAAATGAACGTTCCATAATATGAAATAAACTCATTTGCAAAATATATTTTATAAATTTTTGGAAGAGTTGATATTATTAGTGCAGATATTTATAATTCATAATAAATCAACCGTTTCATTATATGAACTAAAAATATTGCATATTATATTCAGAAAAAAACTAAAACTATAAAATTTATATTTTATTTAAATTGAAAAGGGAAAAACAAGAACGATTAATCCTAATATACAAATATGAAAAATCTGCGAAGTTTTGGTGAAAATCCCATAAGAGTTAACTACTTAATTAAGGTAGTTGGGGTTTATTATATACTAATATTTTATCAGGGGGGGATAAATCAAATATATTATTAAAAAAGTAAAAATCCAAAGAATTAAATCTAGTAGGCAGTCAAAATGTGAGTGAAGTAAATTTCTCGAGTAATAATTGCATTAAGTATTTACATTTGAACATCTAATTTAAAAAGGAGGATTTCAAAGTGAAATTTAATAAAAAATCGTTTTTATTTATAACAGTACTTTTAATTGGAATGTTAAGCATGAGCACTGTTGTTGCTGCTCAGAGTTCTAACACTCCCCGAGACGAGACATTAATTTTAGACCTTCTTACTGGTCGCGTGGGAAGTCCCGGGGATTGGAATAATTATAGTGGCTGGATGAATCCTGATAAAGGTTTTCATCAGTTAATTTTGGAACCATTATGGATGGCAGATTATGTTAATGGTGAAATAATTAATGTGTTGGCCAAAGAAAAACCAGAATATAATAATGATTTAGATAAAATAAATATTAAATTACGCGAAGGAGTCTATTGGAGTGATGGAGAAAAATTTACTGCAGATGATGTTATTTTTACAATAAATCTTCATAAGAAGACTAAAGGTTTGAGTTATCATTCACAGATGCAGGAGATAGCGAAAATAAATAAACTTGGAGATTATGAAGTGGAAATTGAACTGAAAGAACCTAACGCTAGATTCCACTATAATTTCCTTGATCGCTGGGGAGCATTGAGATTTGTTCCAGAACATATCTGGAAAGATGTAGATGATCCAGTAGAATATAAGTTTAATCCACCGGTCGGAACAGGACCATATGAATTGCTTGATTATGATCAAGCAGGATATTGGTTTGTTTATGAACTTCGGGAAGATTGGCAGCGTACTGTAACAGGCCAAGTTTATGGTAAGCCTACACCTAAGTATGTTAAGTATATGCATTATGGTGATGCTTCTGCACAGGCTATGGCCATGGGGAAAAATGAGATTGATATGGCTAAGGCTACAGCAGAAACCTTTGAGGTTGCTCAAAACATGAATGATAATGCTCGTGGTTATAGTAATTATTGGCCATATACTCCATCTGTTAGTACTAATGTGACTGGGGCAACCTTTAATACAGACAAAGAGCCATTTAATAATAGAGAGGTTCGTTGGGCTCTAACATTAGCTTTAGATCCAATGAAAATTGCCCAAAATGCTTTTGGTGGGGGAGTTACATTTACACCCGGTTATATACCTCTTAATGATGCATACCAGGATCTTTATAAGGAGTTACAGCCCTGGTTAAAAGAATTTACAATTGAAGCAGGCGGAAAAGAATATCAACCTTACAATCCTGATTTACCTTACGAAATGAAGGAATGGGCTGAGAACAAAGGATATAAACTTCCAGAGTTTGAAAATGAACGGGAAGTAAGAGAGTATTTTGGTTACGGCTGGTGGGAGTATTCTCCAGAAATAGCTGAACAACTGCTTGAAGATAATGGATTTACACGTAATGAGGATGGAGAATGGCTATTACCAGATGGTTCTCTCTGGGAGTTTAATTATATAGCTCAGACTACATCCAGTCACCCAACCAATAAATATGCTTTTGCAATGGTTGAGCAATGGAAGAAGTTTGGAATAAATGCAGAGGCACGACCAACTGAACAGTTCCAGTCTTTAACCGATACAGGAGAATTTGATGTTTCGGGAGAATGGCCGATAACTGAAGAATTTGGAGTTAATCATGACTTATATCGTTCTTTCTCCAATTACCAATCAAGTTATACTGCCCCTATAGGTGAAACAACACCTGGACACGCATCAAGGTGGCATAATGAAAAATTAGATAAAGTACTGGATGAATTAAAATTAGCAGATTATGATTCGGAAAAAACCAAAGAATTAAGTTTGGAGGCTGCAAAGATAACTATAACCAATAATCCTGGTATTTCGTTTGCTTCTTATCCGTCTTATTCTCTTTACAATGAAACTTATTGGACCAATTATCCTCTTGCAGAGGATCCATATCAGGTAGATTCACAAAGCTGGCCGAATTTCAAATTTGTTCTTCCCTTTCTTGAGAAAGCAGGGAATTAAAATAGAGAAAAAATAATTTAGGTATAACCAGAACCATAATTTATAATTGAAAAATTTAAGAAGGCTGTTTTTACATCTATTTCTTAAAAACAGCCTTCTTTTCAAAAAATTATTAGTCTAGATAAAATGTTAGGAAAATATGATAGGCCAGTTGTAAAACTATTAGATAATAAGAAAGGATTTTCTATGAAGATAATTAAAGGTCTTGCTATCATTTTCACATTTTTGTTTTTTGGAAAATTGGTTTCAATTTATATACCTTTAGCTTTGCCCAGTAATATTATCGGAATGGTTTTGCTTTTTTTGGCATTAAATTTTAATATTGTTGATATTGATGATCTATCCAAAATTGGTGATATTCTTTTAGATAATTTAGTTTTTTTATTTATTCCAATAGGAGTCGGTATAATTCAATATAAAAATATAATTTTAAATGAATTATATTCCATTATAATTATTGGAATTGGAGGCTTTTTATTATTATTTTTATGTACTGGGAAAATAGTAGATGAAATTCAAAAAAGAAGGGAACAAGAAAATTGCAATTAATAGAAAATCCCACCTTTGGAATAACACTTACTTTAATAACTTATTATTTAGGTATAAAACTAAAATCTAAAAAGCCGTTAATTATTTTTCATCCGTTTTTAGTATCTTCAGTTTTAATTATATTATGTCTATCACTTTTTAAAATTGACTATGAAACTTATAATTTAGGTGGAAAATATATAACTTATTTGTTACAACCAACAGTAGTTGCTTTAGCTATACCAATGTATCGTAAAATTGATCTATTAAAAAAAGAAAAGTTTTTGATTTTAATTACTACATTAGCCGGTTCTATTTTTGGAATAATTTTGGTTTTTATATTGGGCAAAATTACCGGAACAAGTCATAAACTTTTAATTTCAATGATACCTAAAGCAGTTACTACACCGGTAGCAGTAGAAATTTCTACTGAAATGGGCGGAGTTGCTTCTCTAACAGTATTAATGGTTATTTTAAATGGTTTATTAGGAGGAATGTTTGGAATTAAACTTTATGAACTATTTAATATTGATTCACCTTTAGCCAGAGGGCTTTCTATGGGAATATCTTCGCACGGGATTGGTACTGGTCGTATTTTAGAAGAAAGCAAGTTGGAAGGAGCTGTAAGTGGATTGGCAATTGGTTTAATGGGTTTTTTCACTGCTCTTTTTGCGCCTCTGATTATAAATATTTTATTATAATATTATTATGTAAATTTCAAATGATATTTAGAAAAAATAGATTATCACCCCACTTTAAAAAATATAATTCTATAATGTGAAACAAAGTTTAGTTTAAGTATATACTTGACATAAAAGCATTTGTGTGGTATATTTATAAACAAAATTTAAGATTAAAAAATAAACAATTTTATAATGTGGAATTAAAAAATATTTGAAAAGGTGGGGAAAAATGAGTAAAAGAAAAAATAGTATTAAATCTGTTTTTAAGACATTTAAAGTGTTAGAGGAGTTAGTATCTCAAGAGGGGAATGCTAGTTTAGCAACATTGAAAAACAATGTCGATATTCCTAAAAGTACTATTTATAGGATATTAGCTACATTGGTAGATCTGGGTTATATAAAACAAAATTCTGATACAGGTGAATACGAATTAGGATTAAAGTTTTTAAATTTTTCTTCTGTAATTTTACAGAGTTTAGATTTAAGAGAAACGGCCCGACCCATTTTAAAGAAGTTGTCAGCAGAAACAAATCTTACTGTTAATTTAGTTATTATGCAAAAAGGAGAGGCTTTGTATATTGAAACATCTGAGAGTAATTCTGCGTTAAGAATATTTTCGCTGATTGGTAAGCGAGCCCCTTTACATGCTACAGGAGTTGGAAAAGTATTATTGGCTGGTTTGAAATGGGATGAGGTAGAAAAAATAATACAAAAAAAAGGTTTAAAACAACTTACATTCAATACTATTACCCAACCTCAGGAATTAAAAACGGAATTAGAAAAAATTCAAAAACAGGGCTATGCCATAGATGATGAAGAGTGTGAAGTTGGTGCTAAGTGTATTGCAGCTCCTGTGAAAAATCATTTAAAAGATACTATAGCTTCTATTAGTATTTCAGCTCCATTGGTCAAATTTTCAGAAGAAGATGTTTTAGAAGAATATATAGGAAAAGTAAAAAAATATGCTGAAGAGCTATCAGAATTATTGGGATATTGTAAAATATAAAAAGATTTAAGCTTTGTTAATTTATTTCTTGATATTTAAATTAAATATTGAAAAATAAGCTATATATAGTAATAAATCAGTCTTACAAAAAAAAGGAGTGAATATTTAATGAAAATAACTTTGTTAGAATCTATATCTATTTCAGAGGAATATTTATTGAAATTTAAAGAACGTCTTCAGAAAGAGGGGCATGAATTTGTATATTATAATGAAAGAACTGAAGATGAAAAAGAATTAATTTCACGAATTGGGGATTCTGATATTATTATTTTAACAAATATACCTATAAATAAAAATATTTTGGAAGAATGCCCTGACTTAAAAATGATATCGGTAGCTTTTACAGGAGTAGATCATATCGATCTGGAGACCTGCAAAAAAAATAATATAATTGTTTGCAATTCTTCAGGTTATGCAAACCAAGCAGTAGCAGAATTAACTTTTGGTTTATCTATATCATTACTCAGGAATATAAAAGAATGTGATCAGGCAGTAAGAAAAGGTAAGACCAGAAAAGGATTAATTGGGAATGAGTTAAAAGGTAAGAAGTTAGGAATAATTGGCACTGGAGAAATTGGTTTAGAGGTAGCTAAATTAGGCGCTGCTTTTGGTTGTGACCTGTTAGGTTACGATAAAGTAGAAAATAAGGAAGCAAAAAAAGTTGGAATAAAATATCTTGAACTTGATGAATTATTGCAAAATAGTGATATTATCACGGTTCATTTACCACTTACTGCGGGAACAGAACATTTTATAGATAGTAAAAGAATAAAAAAAATAAAACCGGGAGCTATTTTCATTAATGCTGCTCGAGGACCTATTGTAGATTATGAAGCATTAATCGAAGCAATTGAAAAAGGAGATATTAGAGGTGCTGGTCTTGATGTATTTGATCGGGAACCCCCATTAAAAAAGAGCAATCCTGTATTCGGTAGCGAAAATGTACTTTTAACTCCACATATAGGTTTTGCCACTCAGGAAGCTTTTAATAAAAGGGCAAAAATTGTTTTCGAAAATATTTTTTGCTGGTTGAAGGGTGAAGTACAGAATAAAATGGTCTAATTCATATTTTTATTGTGTTATTTCTGTAGTTTCTTTTTCTGGGAAAGATTGTTGATAGTCAGTTGCAATTTTATTCCCAGAAGGAGGACTACATCAATATTGAATCAAAAATACAATATAGTAATAAAATAGTATTAAGTTAACATAGAAGGAGGAAATATTTAATGAAAAACTTATCAGAAGCCCCGGTAGTAAAAAATGTTGATATTATTGTTTGCGGAGGAGGTCCAGCGGGGATAGGTGCCGCAATTTCTGCTGCTCGACAAGGATTACAGGTTGCTTTAATAGAACAAAGAGGATTTTTGGGGGGGAATATCACAGCCTGTTTTGTTGAATCATGTAATTATTATCTTTTGAATCATCCTTTTGAAGTTACCGGTATATATAAAGAGATAGAAAATGAATATAGGGACCAATATAACAGATCTGATGATATTAGAGAAGATTATACACCACACCGCTTTTCAAGTGAATATTTGAAAATATTTTTAGATGAAAAAATTCAGGAAGAAGGGATATGGCTTCGGTTACATACTAGTGTAACTGAGGTTATTAAAGAAGATAACAAATTAAAAGGAGTAATTACACATAGTAAGTCTGGGTTTGAAAAGATATTAGGAGATGTAGTAATTGACTGTACAGGAGATGGTGATGTTGCTGCCCAGGCAGAAGTTCCTTTTGAATTTGGTCGAGAAGAAGATGGGTTAACTCAACCAGGCACAGTTAATTTTCGTATAACTGGAGTAGATACTGAGCAGGTGAATAAAATTTTAAATGAAGAAGGGGCAGAATATTTTTATGAAATTATGAGAGAAAAGTATGAGGAAGGAACTTTTGACCCTGGATATAAGAGGATGAATTTCCCCTTTGGTAGATTAACTGAGGGAGGTCAGATTAGTTATATAAATTTTTGCAATGTTTATAAACTCGATTCAACTGATGCTGATGATATAACCAAAGGAGAAGTTTTAGCAAGGAAAAGAGTTTTGATGATGTATAAATTCATGAAAGAGAATTTACCTGGTTTTGAGAATATTGAACTGACATCAATTGCTCCTTCAATTGGTTTTCGAGATAGCAGACGTATTAAAGGTGAATATAAATTAACCGAAGAAGATATAGAAAATGAGAAAATATTTGAAGATAATATTACAATTTTCCCGTGTTTTTATGACATGTTGTCTCCAACTGGAACCTGGGATGATCATATATTTATTAAAGATTTAGATAAACAATATAGTATTCCTTATCGAAGTTTGTTGCCAATTAATGTTGAACAGCTCATTGTAGCAGGAAGATGTATCAGTACCGATCATGTTGCAGAAAGTTCTGTAAGAGCAATTTCTGCCTGTATGTCAATGGGACAGGCAGCTGGTGTAGGTGCTGCGGTAGCAGTAAAAGATAATTGCTCTGTGAAAAAAATAGATGTAGATAAAATGAAAAAAATATTAATTGAAAGTGGTGTTAAGTTAAGTATTTAGATATATAGGCCATATAAACCGGTAGAGTTTTAACGTTTTCTTAAAAGAACCCATTAACTATAATTAAATCAGAAATTATGTCTACTAAAGATTACAAAAAAATATTATCAAAGGGGGATAAATTAATAATGTTTAAAAAATTTGTATTACCACGTTTATTACAGTATATTGCAGTATTAGTTATAGGTATTACTGTGGTTTTTATTATACCGCGTTTATTACCGGCTGATCCTGTTCAAAGTCAGCTGTCACAGATGACCTCAAGGGGACAGTATATGGACCCAGCGGCTCTTTCTGATATTAAGGGAACCTTAAAAGAATTATATGGGCTAGAAGGAGGTATGTTTGAACAATATGTGAGTTATATTAGACGTTTATTCCAAGGTGATTTTGGTCCTTCCTTTTTAAGATATCCTACTCCTGTCTGGGAATTAATCACAAATTCTCTTCCCTGGACAGTTGGACTTATGGGAACTACTATGATAATCACCTGGATAATAGGAACTATTTTAGGAGGGATTTCAGCCTACTATTCTGAAAGTAGAGTGGCTAGAATAATTGAATTTTGTGCAATGTTTTTCAGGCCAATCCCTGCATATATATCAGCTTTATTATTTTTGATCTTGTTCACCTATGTATTTCCAATTTTTCCAATGGCTGGTGGTTATGGTCAGGGACATACTGTTGGTTTTAATCTGCCATTTATATTAGATGTACTGCGTCATTCAGTTTTGCCTCTTCTCTCTTTGGTGGTAGTTTGGATTGGGCACTGGTATATACAGATGAGAAATACTGCTACTAATATCGTGGAAGAAGGGTTTGTTACTCATGCTGAATTATCAGGTTTATCAAAGGTGAAAATCATTTTCAAATATATAATAAGAGTTGGTATGACACCTCTTGTCACTGGTTTTGGATTAAGCCTTGGTTGGGTGTTTGGGGGAGCATTAATTACCGAAATTGTTTTTGCCTATCCTGGTATCGGGACTTTACTTTATGAGGCGATACAAAATGGAGATTATAATTTAATTATTGGAATAAACATATTTTCAATTTTTGCAGTAGCAACGGCTATGCTGCTTGTAGACTTCATATATCCATTTCTTGATCCCAGAATTAGATATGAATAAATAAAGGAGGGTAAAAAATAATGTTAAAAGTAATTAAACGTTTATTGAAACACGACAAAAGATTTCTAGTATCTTTTTCAATTATTTCAATATTTATTGTACTGGCAATAATATCTTTATTTGCTACCCATGATTTAACAGAATGGAATGTTTTTGAAAGAGATTTACCTATGAGTTGGCAGCATCCATTGGGAACTAATTCAATGGGGCAAGATATAATGTGGAAGGCAATGGCAAGTATAAGAAATACTTTTATAATTAGTGTAGTAGCTTTAATAATTTCAAGAATTATAGCTATATCGTTAGGATTATTTGCAGGTTATAAAGGAGGATATGTTGAGAAAGTCTTAATGACAATTAATGATTCCTTTGTTATTATTCCTCTATTTCCAATTTTGATTTTAGTTTCTACAGTTTTAGGTGGATCAGTTGAGGTCTATAAGCTTGGTATAATTTTAGGACTTTTAGGGTGGTCTCGTAGTGCAAGAGTATACCACTCACAGATATTGAGTGTAAAAGAAAGAGCTTTTACAAAAACTGCTTTACAATCTGGAATGAGCACTTACAAAATAATTAGTAGAGAACATTTACCATACATTTTCCCCTTAATCATGGCTACAAGCATAAATAATATGATATGGATTATTGGAATGGAAGTTACTCTTTCTATATTGGGCCTGGCAAATTTAAGTATTCCAACTTTGGGAACTATGATACACTGGGCTCTGGATTACCAGGCAATTTTCTTAAATTCATGGAACTGGATTTTGACTCCTGTAATATTAGTAATAAGTTTGATAATTTCACTTTTCTTTATGTCAACAAGTGTTAGTGAATATCTTGACCCCAGAACTAGAGTAAAGATGTTAAGAGGTGATGAATAGAAAATGTCTATTCTAAATGTATCTAATTTAAAAGCTCATTATATAATAGAAACATTCGGTAAAGTAAATCATGTTAAGGCAGTAGATGGAGTTTCTTTTGAGGTTAGGAAAGATGAAATATATGGTATAGCTGGAGAATCAGGATGTGGTAAATCCACCTTGTTAAAAGCTATTACTGGTCAACTCAAGCCTCCTTTAGAACTAATAGAAGGAGAAGTGACTTTTAATTTTAATAACAAAAAAATAAATATATTTGATTTTGAAAAGAAAACAGATGGTAAGAGTGTACGTGGTGAACTTATATCTAAAGTTCCCCAAGGGTCAATGAGTGTATTAAATCCTATCCAGAGGATAAGAAAAACTTTTAGAGATTATGTAGGTGCCCACAGAAATATAAAAAATAAAAAAGAATTCGAAACTATGGTAAAAGGTCATCTTCAGGCGTTAGGTTTAAAATATAGTATTATGGACGCCTATCCTCACCAGCTTTCTGGAGGTATGAAGCAACGCGTATCAATAGCACTGGCTACAATCTTAAAACCTGAAGTAGTTTTTGCAGATGAGCCTACTACGGCTCTGGATGTAGTTGTCCAGAGGGGAGTAGTACAATTGATAAAAAAGATCAAGAAAGAACAACAAAATACCATGGTCATGGTCACTCATGATCTTTCAATACACGCTAGTGTAGTTGATAGAATTGCCATTATGTATGCAGGTGAAATAGTAGAAGAAGGAGATATAAAAGTAATTTTTAATAAGCCAGCACATCCATATACACAACTATTATTAAAAGCATTACCAAGGTTAGGAGATAAATCTCCACGGGTAAGTGCTCCTGGAGCTCCTCCTTCATTGATCAATGTTCCTTCGGGTTGTAGATTTCATCCACGTTGTTCAAAAGCTGATGAAAAATGTAAAAAGATAAATCCAGAATTACTGGAGATAGAAGATGGACATCGTGTAGCATGTTTACAAAAAGGAGGGGAATAAGTTGGTGAAAAATAATAAATTACTGGAAAGTAATAACCTTACCAAAGAATTTATTAAAGGGCGAGGTTTTTCTAAAACGAAGTTAATAGCTGTTAATAATGCTAATTTTACTTTAGAACAGGGCAAATCAGAAATCTTCACTTTAGTAGGTGAAAGTGGAAGCGGAAAATCAACTGTTGCTAAGTTAATTTTGGGTTTTGAAGAACCTACTTCAGGTGAAATTAATTATAAAAATAATAATTTAAGTAAAATGAAAAATAATAATACAATGAAATTCATGAAGGAAGTTCAGCCTATTTTTCAGGATCCGTTTGAAACATTTAGTCCTTTAAAAAAGGTAGAAACTTATCTTTATGAAACTGAAAAAAATTTTAATATAAATAAATCCAAAAATGATCATACAGCAATAAAGGAATCATTACAACTTGTAGGATTATCTTTAGACGAAATTGAGGGTAAGTATCCTAACGAAATGTCAGGGGGTCAACTGCAAAGAGTTTCTATTGCTAGAGCCTTGATAACTGATCCAGAATTAATAGTTGCAGATGAACCTGTATCGATGATTGATGCTTCATTGAGAATGTCTGTTTTGAATTTGTTTAAAAAATTGAAAAAAGAAAAAAAGGTAAATATAATATATATTACTCATGATTTAGCAACAGCCTATTATGTGAGTGATAAAATAGTAGTCATGTTGAGAGGAGAATTTGTAGAACGGGGTGATGTAGAGAAGGTTTTTGAAAACCCTTTACATCCTTATACCCAACTATTATTTGAATCAGTGCCTGATCCTGACCCAGATAAAGAATGGGATACTGATATTGAATTTAGTGATATGGAAACAGAAGAATTTTCACGCCAGGGATGTAAGTTTGCTGGAAGGTGTCCCCATGTTAAAGAAAAATGTAAAAACATTTCTCCTTCAGTAATAGAGGCTCAGGGCAGAAAGGTTAAATGTTTCTTATATGAATGATAAATCGTTAAATGTTAAAGCTTATAATTATTAATTATTTATTAGAAATAAAATACAGGAGGTTTTAACAACAATGGATTATACGAAATTAAATGACACATATATCCTTAGAATTGACCGGGGTGAGGAAATAGTTAAAAAGCTAGAGGAATTTTGCGAGAATGAAGATATAAAAGTAGGGACTATTGAAGGACTGGGAGCAGTGGACAGAGCAGAGATTGGTTTATTTGTAACAGGGGAAAAAGAGTATCATTCTACTGTGCTTACTGGTGACCATGAAATTACTAGCCTTAAGGGTAATATTACACGCAAAGATGGAGAAGTATATCTTCATTTGCATATAAATCTATCGGATGAATCATATAATACCCGTGGCGGTCACCTTAACTCGGCCACTGTCAGCGGTACCTGTGAGGTTTTTGTAAGGGAAGTAAACGGTAATATAGGAAGAAAGTTTGATGAAAAAGTTGGGCTTAATCTGTTTGATTTTTAAATTAATGGTTGTTAGATTGGATAAAACTGTTTTGATTAATAAAATTTATAGGGTAGATATCTTTTATTATTATCCTGTCCGTTTTCTTAATAAATGAATATGGGCAGGATTAATTATAATTTATGATATGTTTTGAAAAAGAGGTGATACAGGAGTGGCTTATAAAGATGTCTATATTTTTAGCAAAAAAGAAAACCCAAAGTTAAATTTTGCAACTAGTGAAATAAAGAAGGCACTTAAAGAAAAAGGGTATTCGGTAAAAATTAAACCCTTAGAAACTATTGAAAAACATAAGAAGAGGAGTTATATCAGAGTCATAATAGGAACATTAGAAAAAGATAAGGAACTAATAAATAATAATATTGATATTCCAGATTCCCTGGGAAAAGAGAGCTATATTATTTATAAAAAGATAGAAAAAAATAATTTTGAGTACTGGATCATAGGGGGTGAAAGTTTGGGAAGTATGTATGGAGGGCTTGATTTTTCTGATAAGATTTTGATTGATGATATTTATGATATTGAGCAAACAGAAAATTCTCCATATGTTAAAAATAGAGGAATTAAATTAAATATCCCTCTGGATGCCCGAACCCCTTCCTACGCTGATGCTGGAGATGCTGCTCAAAATAATATTAAAGTTATGTGGAATTTAAACTTCTGGAAAGAATATATAGATAGCTTGGCAAGGAATAAATATAATATTGTTAGCCTTTGGAATCTCCATCCGTTTCCTTCGATGATAAAAGTTGAAGATTACCCCGGTGTTGCTCTTGATAATGTAATGAGAGCTGATATTAATTGGGAGAAATTCAATGTAAATTATAAATTATCAGGAGAAAATATGGTTAATGAAAAGATTTTATCAAATCTTAAAATTGAAAAGAAGTTATCTATAGATGAAAAAATACTATTTTGGAAAAAAGTTTTTAAATATGGTAAAGATAGAGGTATTCAATTTTATATAATTACCTGGAATATATTTACTTGGGGAGCACATGGAAAATATGGAATTGATAATCTACCACAAAATGACTCTACCATTGATTATATTCGTAAAAGTGTTAAAACTTTACTAGAAACCTACCCTCTACTTTCTGGTATAGGGGTTACTGCTGGTGAAAATATGGGCCATTTATCTCCACAGGAGAAAGAGGAGTGGCTTTTTGAAACATATGGAAAAGGCATACTAGATGTGTTAAAAAATGATCCAAATAGGCAAATTCGCTTTATCCATAGATACTGGTGGAGTGATCTGGATGATATATTAGGGACATTTAAACCATTAATAAATAAAAAAAACATAAAGTTTGATTTTAGTTTTAAATACAGTAAAGCTCATATGTATTCTGATCCAGATCCAAAATTTTCAGATAAGATTTATGAATCTTTATCAGGTACACACAAAATGTGGTGTAATATAAGGAATGATGATATTTTTCATCTTCGATGGGGAGATGCAGATTATGTAAGAAAATATATAATGAATTTACCTTCTAAAAAAAAGAGTCCCGGTTTTTATATGGGTTCAGATGGTTATGTATTTGGACAATGTATTAACAACACTCCTACAAAATCAGGTCAAATGGAGATAGATAAACATTGGTATAATTACATGTTATGGGGAGAATTATCTTATAACCCTCAAAAGAAAAATACTTTTTTTAAAAATATAATTATGTTTCGGTTTAATTTGGAAGAAAGAGCAGCAGAAATCATACATTCTGCCTGGAAAAGTGCTTCAAAAATTATTCCTCTGGTCACAAAATTTCACTGGAATGATTGGGATTTTCAATGGAATGTTGAAAGTTGTAGTGGTCGTGATGGGTTTCATACAGTTGATGATTTTATTACAAATCCTACAATGGAAGGCACTAATCTTATTAATATTTCTGATTATTGTAGTCTAAAGATACAAAATGAACAAATTAGTGATTTTACAACTCCTGTTACTATAGCTAGTAATTTAAAAGAAAGAGCTGATTACTCTCTAAAATTAATTAACAAATTATCAGTTGAGATAGAGGAAGAATTAAAACAAACAATGGACGATATATATGCCATGTCATACCTTGGGTATTATTATTCATATAAGATTAAGTCAGCTATAAATTTATGCTTTTATAGGAAAACTGAAAATAGAGAAAATTGCTACCACAAACAGTCAGTCAAGAATCTCAAGAATGCATTAACTAATTGGAAGTACTATTCGAATATAATGTCCTCAAATTATGGAGACACTTTGTTAGGTAGAGTTGGAAAAATCCAGTGGAATAAGATAACAGAAAATGTAAAAGAGGATATTGAAAAAGTATATCAATTACAGGAATGAATTAACTAATTAAGGGGGAGAAAGAGGCACAGATAATGTAAAAGACCAATACTGAGTATTAAGCCTATTAGAATATAAAAAAAAGAAAAAATTATAAATTATCAAAAATACACTTGAAATAAAGATAAAGTTTTTATATAATTAGTTAAACTATATATTTAAATAGTAGAGAAATAAAAACTGTGAACAGGCAAAGTAGTAAAAAAGAAACTTAATAGAGAGCCGGGAACTGGTGGAAACCTGGTAGTTCTTTTTTATGAAGCTCTCCTGGGAGTTGTAGGTTGAAATTATAAGTAGACTGTACCGGAAGTCAACCGTTAATATGACAGATTATATAATATTAACTATATTAATATTATGTAGTTTTACTTGTTATACCAAAGGGTGGTATAAAAGGGTGACCTTGTTCCTTTATGGAACGGGTTTTTTTTATATAAAAAAAAGGGGATGATTTTTTGGATGATTTAAAATGTGGTTATTTAGGGCCTGCCGGGACATTTACAGAAAAAGCTTGTCTACAATATTATGGAGATAAAGCACAACTTGTACCTTTAAAATCAATAAATAATATATTTGATAAATTACATTCTGGAATATTACAGCGTGGAATTATACCTGTAGAAAACTCACTTGAAGGTCCTATAAATCAAAGTCTTGATTTGTTATTTACAAACTCACTGGTAACTATTATTGGAGAAGTAATCGTTCCAATACGGCATTTTTTAATGGCTGCAGATGGAGTTAAGATTAAAGATATAAATAAATTATATTCTCATACGCAAATTATAGGACAGTCGAGCAGATTTATAAATAAATATCTATCAGATGTGGAAATCATTTTTACAGGAAGTTCTGCTCAGGCAGCAGAAATTGTAATTAATAAAAAAGATAAAGCTATGATTGGACCAGAAAGAATTAGTATGTTATATGATTTAAATATATTAAAAGGAAATATACAGGATAACAATAATAATTATACTAGATTTTTTGTAGTTGCCAACAAATTAGATATAAATAATAAAACTCCTGAATTTAAAAAAGATTATAAAACATCTATTATCTGTGCTCCCAAAATAAATGAATCCGGTGCATTATATAATATTTTAGGTGAATTTGCCCGGGAAGATGTAAACTTAACCAGGATAGAATCCCGTCCGACTAAGAGACAGCTGGGAGAATATTTGTTTTATATAGACTTTGAAGGTCACCATGCTGATGAAAATATAAAAAGGACTTTAAATAATGTTGAAAAAAGATCTTCTTTTTATAAACTGCTGGGAAGTTACCAAAAAGCGAAAATATAAGGAAAGGGAGTTATAATTATGATTGTTAAAAATGTTAATAATCTAAAAAGGGATGAAGTTGATAAAATAAAGCCCTATATTCCAGGGAAACCAATTTCTGAAGTCAAGTCAGAATATGGACTTGATAAAGTAGTTAAACTGGCATCAAATGAAAACCCTTTAGATATATCTACAAAGGTTGAAGAAGCTATAAAGAAAGAGTTAAACTCTATTGGTCTTTATCCAGATGGAGGCTGTAGATTGTTGAAGGGAAAACTGGCTGAAAAATATGGTATTGATGAAGATATGATTATTTTTGGAAATGGTTCAGATGGGCTTTTAAAAGTAATTGCTGAATCTTTCGTGAAAGCTGAAGACGAAGTTGTTATATCATATCCAACTTTTGTTGAATACATATTTGTAGCAAACATGATGGGTGCCAATCTGGTACGGGTAATGATGGATGACTACCATCAAAATTTACCGGCATTAACAGAAGCTGCTTCTGAAAAAACAAAGCTTTTGTTTTTAACAAATCCTCATAATCCAGCAGGAACCTTATTTACTGCAGATGAGTTTGATGAACTGATGAACAAAGTACCTGATAATGTAATTGTTGTTGTTGATGAAGCGTATTTTGAATATGTAGATGATAAAGCTTATCCTGATACACTGGAGTATATTAAAAAGGGATATCCAATAATATTATTAAGGACTTTTTCCAAAGCATATGGTCTGGCCGGGCTGCGAATCGGATATGCTGTGGCTGATCCAGATATTATAGCAATTCTAAAAAGAATGCGTGATCCCTTTAATGTTAACCGTATTGCACAAAAAGCTGCAGCTGCAGCTCTGGATGATAAAGAATTTCTTGAAAAGACACTGGAGATTAATGAAAAAGGCAAAAAATATCTTTATCAGGAGTTTGAAAAAAGGGGTCTGGATTATGTTCCTACACAGTCTAATTTTATAATGGTAAAGGTAAATATGGATTCTATGAAACTCTTTAAGGATTTGATGAAAGAAGGTATTATTATCAGACCGGGGAAACCTTTAGGTTATCCTGAGCACATAAGGGTAAGTATAGGTCTTCCTGAAGAAAATGAATTGTTTATCGAACATGTTGACAAACTAATACAATCATAATATAATTAGTTATTAAATAATTACTGAGAGAGTAGAGATTTACTGAAATTGTTATCATGAAAATATTGGTTTTTTCAGAAGGCTAAAGAAGTATAGTAGGAGGTATTTATTATGAAAAGTGATTCGATTAAAAAAGGAGTAGATAAAGCAGCACACCGTTCTCTGTTGTATGCGCTGGGTCTTAGTGAAGATGAATTGAAAAATCCAATTATTGGTATTGCTAATTCTGCTAATGAGATTGTTCCAGGACACAAACAGCTGGATCAGATCTGTGATGCAGTCAAGAGTGGGATTTACAGTGCTGGAGGAACACCAGTAGATTTTTCAACCATTGGTGTGTGTGACGGTATAGCTATGGGACACTCAGGTATGAAGTATTCACTGCCAAGCAGGGAACTGATAGCTGATTCTGTGGAGTCAATGGCCAGGGCACATCAGTTTGATGGTCTGGTATTAATACCTAATTGTGATAAAATTGTACCGGGCATGTTAATGGCAGCTGTACGCCTTGATATACCAACAGTTGTAGTTAGTGGTGGCCCCATGTTGGCTGGTAATCATAAAGGCACAGCAATTGATGTTCATAATGTTTTTGAAGCAGTTGGCTCAGTCAATGCTGGAACGATGGATGAAGAAGAATTAAAAGAAATTGAAAAGCTAGCCTGCCCCAGTTGTGGTTCCTGTGCAGGTATGTTTACAGCAAATTCGATGAACTGCTTGACAGAAGTGCTAGGACTTGGTTTACCCGGTAATGGTACTATACCAGCAGTATATGCAGAAAGAGAAAGACTTGCTAAAAAGGCCGGTAAAAGTATAATGAATATGGTTGAAAAAGATATACGTCCATCTGATATAGTTACTAAAAAATCTATTGAGAATGCTTTGACTGTTGACATGGCACTGGGGTGTTCAACCAATACAGCATTACACCTTCCAGCAATTGCCCATGAGGCAGGAAAAGACTTTGAACTTGATTTGATAAATAAGATTAGCGAAAGAGCACCACATATCTGTAGTTTAACTCCAGCTGGAGTTAATCATATTGAAGATTTATATCAGGCTGGTGGTGTTCAGGCAGTAATGAAAGTTCTGGCAGAAGGAGAACTAATAAATCAGGATATAATAACTGTTACAGGAAAAACTGTAGGAGAAAATTTAGCTGAAGTCAAATATATTGATAATGAAATAATTAGACCACTGGATAATCCATATCATGAAAGAGGTGGTCTGGCTATATTAAAAGGAAATATTGCAGTAGATGGAGCCGTAGTAAAACAGGCAGCAGTTAAAGAAAATATGATGGTACATGAAGGGCCAGCCCGGGTTTATGATAGTGAAGAAGAGGCTATAAAGGCTATTAGTGCTGGGAAAATAAAGCCTGGTGATGTAGTAGTTATCAGATATGAAGGACCAAAAGGAGGGCCGGGTATGAGAGAGATGTTGAGCCCAACTTCTACTTTAGCCGGTATGGGGCTTGATGATAGTGTAGCTCTTATTACAGATGGCCGTTTTTCAGGAGCAACCAGAGGAGCAGCTATCGGTCATATTTCACCAGAAGCAGCAGCCGGTGGAGCCATTGGTGTAATTGAAGAAGGGGATATTATCAGTATTAATATGCCTGAGAAAAAACTTGAATTAAAAATATCAGATGAAGAGTTAAAAAAACGCTTAGATAAATTCGACCCTGAATTACCTGAAGCCACTGGGTATATTAAAAGATATGCACATTTTGTTAAATCTGCCGATAAGGGTGCAGTATTAGATTAATAAAATAGACAAATAATATAGTGATAAGTTAGTAATTAAAGAGTAGTTTCAAAAAATTAATTGAGTAGTTTTTTATGCTGGTTAATTCCAACAAATGAATATTTATTTAAAAGTAGGTAGCATGAAGTAGGGATAAAGTTTGGATAATTTATTAAGGTATTATTATACCTTATATGCAATCCCTGGATACCTATATCCAGGGATTTTTTATAAATTAATAAAAAGAGGTGATATTATGGCTAAAATGACAGGAGCTGAGATCTTTGTTGAAAGTTTGGTAAAAGAAAATGTAGAGCTTATCTTTGGGTATCCAGGGGGAGCTGTTTTACCTATATATGATGTTCTTTATGATAGTAAGCTTAAAAACTATTTAACAAAACATGAACAGGGGGCAGTACATGCTGCCGATGGGTATGCGCGCAGTACCGGGAAAGTAGGAGTTTGTATTTCAACATCTGGCCCGGGGGCAACCAATCTGGTAACAGGGCTGGCAAATGCCTATATGGATTCTGTGCCAATGGTAGCTTTTACCGGTCAGGTATCGACAGACTTTATTGGGCGGGATGCTTTTCAGGAAGCAGATATCAGGGGCATTTCAATGCCAATAACCAAACACAATTATCTGGTAACAAATGTTGATGACCTGGCCCGGACGATTAAGGAAGCATTTTATATTGCTCGAACTGGTAGACCCGGTCCGGTATTAATAGATTTACCTAAAGATGTTACAAAGGAAAAGACTGATTTTGTATATCCAGATAAGGTTGATTTGCCAGGCTATAATCCCAGATATAAAGGACATGAGCTACAGATTAAAAAGGCAGTTAAAGAGATTAATAATGCTGAAAAGCCAGTTATATTTGCTGGAGGTGGAACCATTATTTCCGGGGCCACAGAGGAACTAAGAGAACTGGCCTGGAAATCTAATATACCTGTAATCACTTCATTAATGGCGCTAGGTGCTTTTCCTGAAAATGATAAATTATCATTAAGTATGCCTGGTATGCATGGTAGTAGATATGCTAATTATGCACTGTCAAATACTGATTTAATAATTACTGTAGGTGCCAGGTTTGATGACCGTGTCACAGGCAAATTGGATACTTTTGCCAGGGAAGCAAAGATAATTCATATTGATATAGACCCGGCAGAAATAAGTAAAAATGTTTCTATTGATGTACCTATTGTTGGGGATGCCCGGGAAATTCTTAGTGAATTAGTTAAATTTGTTGAGAAAAACCCACGTAGTAAGTGGATGGAGCAGATAAGTAATTGGAAAAAATCTCATCCATATAAATATGAAAAGGACGGAACAGTAATAAAACCTCAGACAGTTGTAGAAAAACTGTATGAACTTACAAAAGGTGATGCTGTTGTAGTTACAGAAGTTGGCCAACATCAAATGTGGGCAGCTCAATACTACAATTATACCAAACCGCGTACCTTCTTGAGTTCAGGTGGTCTGGGTACTATGGGTTATGGTTTTCCTGCTTCAATCGGCGCTCAGCTTGCTAACCCCAGTAAAACAGTATTGACAATAGCAGGAGATGGAAGTTTCCAGATGAATTTACAGGAACTAGGTACCATTGCCAATTATGATATACCGGTTAAGGTAGTTATATTAAATAATAGTTCACTGGGAATGGTTAGACAGTGGCAGGAAATGTTCTATGATAAACGTTATTCTTCGACTATTATAAAAAACCCGGATTTTGTTAAACTGGCTGAGGCCTTTGGAGTTTACGGCAGCAGAGTGGAAAATAATGATCAACTGGAAGATGTTTTAAAAGAGGCACTGGAACACGATGGTCCGGCTGTAGTAGATGTTAAAGTAGCTCAGGAAGAAAATGTATTTCCAATGGTACCGGCAGGTGCAAGTATAAAAGAAATGATTGGAGGTTAAAAAATGAGACATATATTATCTGTTACGGTAACAAATCAACCTGGAGTACTCAACAGAATTACCGGTTTATTTAGCAGGAGAAATTACAATATTGATAGTTTAAATGTTGGTGAAACAGAAGACCCAGATTATTCAAGGATGACTATTGTTGTTAAAGGTAATGAAAGAACCCTGGAGCAGGTAAAAAAACAGCTCCATAAACTAATTGATGTTATAAAAATTACTGAATTAGACCAGAGCAATATTGTAGATAGAGATCTGGCTTTAATTAGAGTTAATTCAGATAGAGAACATAGATCAGAGATAATTCAGATTGTGGATACATTTAAAGCAAAAATAGTTGATTTATCTACTGATAGTATTATGATTGAAGTAACAGGAAACGAGAATAAGATTGAAGCCTTAATTGAAATTTTAAGTGATTTTGGCATTAAAGATATTGTTAGAACAGGCATTATAGCTTTGAGCAGGGGTCAATTACTTGACTAAAGTTTGGTATAAAGTTTAAATAAAAATATTAAAAATAGGAGATGATTTTATATGTTGGAAATTTATTATGATAAGGATGCTAATTTGAGTGTGCTGGAAGATAAGACTATTGCTGTTATTGGTTATGGTAGCCAGGGTCATGCTCAGGCACAGAATTTAAAAGAAAGTGGAGTTAGTGTAATTGTTGCAGAGGTAGAAGGTTCTGATAATTATAAACTTGCTGTGGAACACGGATGGGATGTTTATGAAACTTCCGAAGCGGCTAAAAAAGCTGATATAGTTCAAATACTAATTCCTGATGAAGTGCAAAGCAAAGTATATCATAGTGCTATTAAACCATATCTGGAAGAAGGCAATGCACTTGTTTTTTCACATGGCTTTAATATTCACTTTGGTCAAATTGTACCACCATCTAATGTAGATGTATTTATGGTAGCACCAAAGAGTCCCGGCCATCTTGTCAGACGTATGTATGAAGAAGGAAAGGGTGTACCTGGTCTAATTGCTGTTAAGCAGGATTATACAGGTAATGCTAAAGAACTAGGTCTGGCTTATGCTAAAGGTATTGGCTGTACCAGAGCTGGAGTTATTAAAACTACTTTTAAAGAAGAAACCGAGACTGACCTTTTTGGAGAACAGGCTGTTCTCTGTGGTGGTACAACAGCACTGGTTAAAGCAGGTTTTGAAACACTGGTAGAAGCCGGATATCAGCCGGAAATTGCCTATTTTGAATGTCTTCATGAATTAAAATTAATCGTTGATTTGATGTATGAAGATGGTTTATCAGGTATGAGATATTCTGTTAGTGACACAGCTCAATATGGAGATATTACTGTAGGCCCACGTCTAATAAATGACCAGGTAAAAGCTGAAATGAAAGATGTATTAAATGAAATTCAAAATGGTAATTTTGCCAAAAAATGGATACTTGAAAATCAGTCCAATCGTCCTCATTATAATGCTTTAACCAAAAAAGATGAAGATTCTTTATTAGAAAAAGTGGGTAAAAAATTAAGAGATATGATGCCCTGGATTAAATCTTAGGATGTGATCAGTAATGGGTAGGATTAAAATATTTGACACTACATTAAGAGATGGGGAACAGTCTCCAGGAGTCAGCTTGATTACTGAAGAAAAAGTAGCTATTGCTAAACAGCTGGCAAAACTAAAAGTTGATGTAATTGAAGCAGGTTTTCCGATTTCATCTCCTGGTGATTTTGCAGCAGTTCAGGCTATTGCCCGTGAAGTAAGAGATGTGGAAATAGCTGGACTGGCTCGCTCCAATAAAAAAGATATCGACCGGGCATGGGAGGCATTAAAAGATGCTTCCAATCCAAGAATTCATGTCTTTATAGCAACTTCACCCATACACATGAAATATAAATTAAAAATGACTGAAGATGAAGTGCTGGAAAAGGCAGTAGAAGCTGTTAAATATGCCGGGAAATTTACTTCAAATATTGAATTTTCTCCTGAAGATGCTTCCCGGAGTGATATTGATTTTTTATGCCGTCTGTTCGAACAGGTAATTGAAGCTGGTGCCAGTGTTTTAAATATTCCTGATACTGTCGGTTATGCTGTTCCAGATGAATTTGGTGGACTAATAAGAAAGGTCAGGGAAAACACAAAAAATATTGATAAAGCCGAAATTAGTGTTCACTGTCATAATGACCTGGGCTTAGCCGTTGCCAATAGTCTGGCGGCTGTGGAAAATGGTGCTGTTCAAATTGAAACAGCAGTTAATGGTATAGGTGAACGTGCTGGGAATACAGCTTTAGAAGAGTTGATAATGGCTCTTAGAACAAGAAAAGATTACTATGATTTTGATATTAGCCAGGATACAACGCAAATTTCCAGATTAAGTAAGATGGTTTCGAATTTTACCGGTATGCCGATACAGCCCAATAAAGCTATTGTCGGTAAAAATGCTTTTGCCCATGAGGCCGGTATACACCAGGATGGTGTTATCAAAGAAAGAACAACATATGAGATCATGGATGCTCAGAGCATTGGACTGGAAAATAATTCTCTGGTACTGGGCAAACATTCAGGACGCCATGCCTTTCGAGACTTTACTGATGAGCTGGGTTATGACCTTGACGAAGAAACTTTTGAAGATATATTTAGAAAGTTTAAAAATCTGGCAGATAAAAAGAAAGAGCTTAGTTCTTTTGATATAGAAGCTTTAATTAATAATGAGATTTATACTGTAGAAAGTGTTTATCAGCTTGATTATGTTTCAGTATCAACTGGAAACACAGTTTTACCAACTGCTACTATTAAAATAGAAAAAGATGAAAATACACATGAAAAAGCAGCCTGTAGTGGTGATGGGCCGGTAGATGCTATTTTCAAGGCTGTCAACGAAGTTATAGATATTGATGACATAAGATTAATTTCCTATAAAATAAATGCTGTTACAGAAGGAACGGATGCTCTGGGTGAGGTTATTGTAAAACTGGAGATTGATGAAAAGACATATATTGGACATTCAGCCCAGACAGATATTACTGTGGCCAGCACACTGGCTTATCTGCAGGCGGTAAATAAGTATATGGGTTATATAAGACTGGGTTAATATAATTAGATAATAAAACAGGAGGTACTAATCTATGGGAATGACTATGATTGAAAAGATAATATCAGCCCATACTGACCAGGATAGTGTAAAACCGGGTCAAATTGTAAATGCCAGGGTTGATATGGTACTTGGTAATGATGTAACTACTCCAGTAGCAATTAAAGAATTTAATAAGATTGGGGTAGATGAGGTATTTGATAAAGATAGAATAGCTATTGTGCCTGACCATTTTACTCCAAATAAAGATATAAATTCTGCTGAACAGGCGAAAATGGTCAGGGAATTTGCACATAAAATGGAGATAACAAATTATTTTGAAGTTGGAAAAATGGGTATTGAACACTGCTTACTACCGGAAAAAGGATTAACACTACCCGGTGAAATAGTTGTAGGGGCAGATTCACATACCTGTACTTATGGTGCGCTGAATGTATTTGCAACCGGTATTGGCAGTACAGATATGGCTGCAGCCATGGCAACAGGTCAGCTCTGGTTTAAAGTACCTCCAACAATTAAATTTGTCTATAAAGGAGAGTTAAAGCCCTGGGTTAGTGGTAAAGATTTAATATTATATACTATTGGTGATATCGGAGTAGATGGCGCCCTGTATAAGGCTATGGAATTTACAGGTGAAGTTATTGAAGAACTATCTATAGATGGTAGGTTAACTATGTCCAATATGGCTATTGAAGCTGGCGGCAAATGTGGTTTAATTGCTTATGATGATAAAACAGAAAAATATCTTAAAGGTAGAGCTGTCAGGGAGTATACTCCTTTAAATAGTGATGTAGATGCTAAATATGAAAAAGTAATAGAATATGATGTAAGTAAGATAGAGCCACAGATAGCTTTTCCACACCTGCCTGAAAATACCAGGTCAGTCAGTGAAGCTGGTCATGTCAAAGTAGACCAGGCAGTTATTGGCTCCTGTACAAATGGTAGAATAGAAGACCTGCGTGCTGCGGCTGAGGTTTTTAAAGGAAATCACGTAGATTCTAATGTGCGCTGTATCATATTTCCGGGTACACAGGAAATTTATAAACAGGCTATGAAGGAAGGACTTGCTGAGATATTTGTTGATGCCGGAGTTGCTTTCAGCACACCTACCTGCGGCCCCTGTCTCGGTGGACATATGGGTATTCTGGCTAAAGGAGAAAAAGCTATTTCTACAACCAATCGTAATTTTGTAGGAAGAATGGGTCATCCTGAAAGTGAAGTTTATTTATCAAATCCTGCTGTTGCAGCAGCATCAGCAATTAAAGGCTATATTGCCAGTCCTGAGGAGGTTTTATAAATGAAATTAAAAGGTAAAGTATTTAAATATGGTGATAATGTTGATACAGATGTTATTATACCAGCCCGTTATTTAAATAATAGTGACCCTCAGGCTTTAGCAGCTCACTGTATGGAAGATATAGACGAAAATTTTGCTGATGAAGTGGAAGAGGGAGATATAATTATTGGCGGTAAAAATTTTGGTTCAGGCAGTTCCAGAGAACATGCCCCTTTATCTATCAAGACAGCAGGAGTTTCTTGTGTGATTGCTGAAAGTTTTGCCCGTATATTTTATCGAAACTCTATCAATATTGGTCTTCCGATTTTGGTATGTAAGGAAGCTGCTGAAGGTATTGATGATAAATCTGAAATAGAAGTTGATCTGGATAGCGGTAAGATTAAAGACATAGATAAAGATGTAGTCTATCAGGCAGAACCTTTTCCAGAAGCTCTGCAGGATATTATTAAAGCCGGTGGTCTGATTCAAAAGGTTAAACAGGAGGTTGGATAGAGATGGCAAAGATAGCAGTAATTCCAGGTGATGGTATAGGTCCAGAAGTTGTCGCAGAAGGATTAAAGGTCTTAAATTATTTTAATGATGAATATAATCTAGATTTTAAGTTCGAAAAGTTTGACCTGGGCGCAGACAGATATTTAAAAACAGGTGAACTTGTTCCACAGGATGTTTTAAATAAACTGGAAACATATGATGCTATATTTCTTGGTGCTGTAGGCGATCCTGCTGTTGAGCCTGGTGTTCTGGAAAAAGGTATTTTACTGAAATTACGTTTTTACTTTGATCAATATGTAAACCTTCGTCCTGTGAAATTATATAATGAACGTTTTTCTCCTTTGAAGAACAAAGGTGTGGACGAAATTAATTTTACTGTTGTCAGAGAAAATACAGAAGGAATCTATGCTGGAGTCGGTGGTTTTCTTAAAAAAGATACCCCTGATGAGATTGCAACTCAGGAAATGATTGCAACCCGTAAAGGTGTAGATCGTATTATAAAATATGCTTTTGAATATGCTCAGGATACAGGAGGCAGACTGACTGTCTGTGATAAGAGTAATGTACTAACTTATTCACATAACCTCTGGCAGAGAGCTTTTAATGAGATGTCTACAGATTATCCATCAGTTGAAACAAATCATTATCTGATAGATGCAATAACTATGAAGATGGTCAGAAGTCCGGAGATTTTTGATGTAATAGTTACCTGTAATATATTTGGAGACATTATTACTGATCTTGGTGCAGAACTACAGGGTGGTATGGGGTTAGCTGTTTCCGGTAATATAAATCCCGATACTGTATCAATGTTTGAGCCTGTACACGGATCAGCTCCTGATATAGCCGGGCAGAATATTGCTAATCCACTGGCAGCTGTTTTATCAGCAGGTATGATTCTGGAATATCTGGGACATGAAGAGTTTAACGAAAAAGTTGATGCTGCAATAAAAGAATCACTTGATAAAAAAATGGCCACTCCGGATATGGGCGGAGAGTTATCTACAGATGAAGTAGGAGACTTTATCGTTAAGTACCTGAAAGAAGAAAAATAGAAATTACTCTTGATATTTTATCGGGGATATGTTATTATTAAATAAATCTAGGATTAAAACTTAATGCTGAGATAAAATAATAATATAAAAATCAAAGCGATGACGGGGATTAAGCCGCCCCGGAGCTGGGCACTGAAAACAGCAGCTGTTAGTAGGTTGTTCCCGGGTGATACCGTTAATATATCATATATTTCTCAAAAGAGAAATATTGTTAAGACTGGTAATATATTTTAAACCAGCAAAGCATGGTGGTACCGTGTATATAATACACCCCTGTAGTTAAGCAGGGGTGTTTTTATATATTTTTTGCTTAAATAATCTCAAGAAAACGTCAAAACGATATCAAAATTTTATTTCTGATTTAGCTGGTAAAGTTAACTTAAGTTGTTTATTATAATATGTAATTTAGAAATATTTAAAATGTGAGGAGAGATGAATATGAGTAGTTTATTTGCAGAAAGAATGTTGGATATACCCAAGTCTTTTATTAGGGAAATATTGAAAGTTGCTGTTGACCCGGAGATTATATCATTTGCAGGAGGGTTACCCAATAAAGAATTGTTTCCAGTGGCTGATATTCAGGAAGCAGCCAGAAGTCAGTTTGAATTAGCAGGCAAGGAAATATTACAATATACTACTACAGAGGGATACTTACCTCTACGTCAGTATATAGCTGATAGATATAAAGAAAACCGGGGGATTGAAATATCACCACAAAATATTCTAATAACCAGCGGCTCACAGCAGGCACTTGATTTACTGGCTAAAATATTTTTAAACAAAGATGACAAAGTTATCCTGGAAGAACCGGGATATCTTGGTGCAATTCAAGCTTTTTCAATCTATGCACCCGAATTCAAAACAGTTCCACTACATGAAGATGGTCTTGACATAAAAAGCTTAAAACAGGTTTTAGGTAAATATTCTCCAAAATTAATGTATACTGTTCCCAATTTCCAGAATCCATCTGGTATTAGTTATACCGAAAAAAATCGTAAACAGGTAGCTGATTTGATGAGAGATAAGGAGATGCTTATTATAGAAGATGATCCTTATGGTGACTTAAGGTATGTTGGCGAAAACATACTATCATTTAAACAAATAATACCTGAGCAGTCTATTTTGCTGGGTTCATTTTCAAAAACTGTTGCACCAGGTTTCCGCATCGGTTGGGTTGTTGCTCCCGAACCTGTATTTGAAAAACTTGTGATAGCTAAACAGGCATCTGATCTACATACAAACTATGTTGGTCAGCGTATTTTATATCAATACTTAGCTACTAATGACCTTGACCAGCATGTTGCCAGGATAAAAGAATGTTATAACAAACAGCGTGAAGTTATGTTAGATAGTATTGAAAAGTACTTCCCGAAAGAAATTGAATGTACTCAACCAGAAGGTGGTATGTTTCTCTGGGCAGAATTACCAGAAGGACTCTCAGCTATGGATTTATTTGAAACTGCCATTGACGCGAAAGTAGCCTTTGTCCCGGGTGATCCATTTTATATAGACCAGGAAGATGTAAATACATTAAGGCTGAACTTTTCCTGTGTAGCTGAGGATCAAATTGACATTGGAATTAAAAGACTGGGAAAAGCTATTAAAGAGATGTTATAATTCGGGCAGATGTTGATTTTATAGATTAATAGTAAAGAGTAGAGAGGAAGAGAAAAATGAACAAAAATTTATTTGCTGAGCGTGTTAAATGTATGGATAATGGAGAATTAGCCGATTTAATGAGGCTGGTAGGTAGAGATGACATTATATCATTTGCAGGGGGTATCCCTTCAGCTGATATTTTTCCTTTAAAAAAATTAAAAGAATTGACAGCTAATTTGTTTAATTCTCATGGTGCAGATATTTTTCAATACTGTAGTACGGAAGGAAGTAATCAACTGAAAAAATCTATTGTAGATTTTTTAGAGATGCGAAATTTAAATATTAATGCCAGAGAATTATTAATTACTACTGGCTCACAGCAGGCTCTTGATTTAATTAGCAAAATATTCATAAACCCTGGAGATAAAATTATAGTAGAAAATCCCGGCTATGTAGGTGGTATTGGTGCAATCAAAAGTTATCAGGCAGAACTAATTGGAATAGATATGGATCAGGATGGTATGAAGGTAGACCTTCTAGCCAGGAAGCTTAAAGAACTCTACCAGAATGGAGATAAAGTTAAATTTGTATATTTAGTTCCAGATTATTCGAACCCCTCAGGGGCAAGGCTGTCTCTGGAGCGGCGGAAAAAAATACTGCAGTTTGCTGAGAAATATGATTTTTATATTATTGAAGATACTCCCTATAGTGAATTAAACTATTTTGAAGAGAGAATTCCCTATATAAAAGAATTTGATGAAAACGACAGGGTTATACTGCTGGGTTCTTTTTCTAAATTTTTTATACCTGGAATGAGAGTTGGCTGGATAGTATCAACTGAAGATATGATTGGAGTTTTCAGCCGGGCCAAACAAAATACTGACCTGGCTTCAAACACTTATGGCCAGGAATTAATAGCAGCTGCAGCCGGAAAAGGTTTATTTGAAGAACAAATAGAGAGGGTTAAACCTTTTTACAGAGAAAGATTAGAACATATGCAGGAATCATTAAAAAAATATTTTCCAGAAAGTACTTCCTGGATTAAAAGCAGAGGTGGCTTTTTCTTCTGGGTTCAACTACCGGAACACATAAAAAGTAGTGATTTGCTGAAAACCGCTATTGATAACAATGTAGCATTTGTTACAGGCAATTCTTTTTTTGCTGATGCTAAAGAAGGGGATAACTATATGAGGTTATCATTTTCAGATACTAAGCCGGAGAAGATTGATGAAGGTATTAAGAAACTGGCTAAACTTATAAAAGATTATTAAAAAGAAATTTCAGAAAATATTTGTAGAGCTAAATAAACTATTAACATAAATAATAAAAATTAACTTTGCTAAATATTGACTTTGAATTTTCAGTATGCTATACTATTAATAATTTAATATTCTTCTTATCAAGAGATGGCTGAGGGACTGGCCCGATGAAGCCCGGCAACCGGCATGTGTACGGTGCTAAATCCAGCAGAACAGGTGGTTCTGGAAGATGAGATAAAATTTGTCTTAATCCTCTTCTTCTGGAAGAGGTTTTTTCTTTAAATAGTTATGGTAATTGAGAAGGACTTAATACTAATTATAAAGGAGGATTTTATGCTTAAAGATAAAATAGTTAATAAAAAATCCGGGATATTTACTTATGGTTTGACACCACCAAAACAGCGAACCGAACCTGAAAAAGTTCAGCAGATTGCAGATATACAGAAAGCAAGAATTAAAAATCTCAATATAGATGGACTGGTATTATATGATATTGATGAGGAAGATACCAGGACTGATAAAGAACGCCCTTTTCCTTTTTTGCCTACAATTGATCCGGTAACTTATAATAGTAAGTACTTACAGGATTTAAAAACACCGAAGATTATCTACAGAGTTGTTGGTAAATATTCAGTTGAAGAAATGTCCAACTGGATTGAAGGAAAAGAGGATAGGTTTTCTGTGTTTGTAGGGGCTGCCTCAAGCGAACAGAATGTTAAGCTAAAATTGAGTGAAGCTTATTCTCTTAATGAAAAACTGGATTCACGTTTAATACTTGGGGGCGTAACTATACCTGAGCGTCATTTGCAAAAACATAATGAGCATAAAAGAATAATTAGAAAAACTGAGAGGGGTTGTAAATATTTTATTTCACAGTTAGTTTATAATGTAGAGTCGGCCCTTAATTTTTTATCTGATTATTATTATTATTGTCAAAATAATCAACTGGAAATGGTACCGATTATATTTTCACTAACACCATGCGGCTCTCTTAAAACACTTGAATTCATGAAATGGCTGGGTATCAGTATACCAAAATGGATGGAAAACGACCTGCAGAATTCTAAAAATATACTACAGAAATCAATTGATTTTTTAAAAAGAACTTATACAGAATTATCTACTTTTGCTGTAGAGAAAAATATTCCAATTGGGTTTAATATAGAAAGTATATCAATCAGAAAAGAAGAAATTGAAGCTTCAATTGATCTTCTTAAAGATATTCAGTCAGACTGGAATCAGAAATATGCAGATTTAAAAGTAAATTTGGAATAATTAACTTAAAAATTAGTCTGAAAAATAAAAGATGGAAATATGTATGAAATAAAGGCAGGCAATGTAAAATTGAGGCAAACAAAATTTAAAATAACGGGGTAAGTTAAAGGAGTGAGATAAATTGTCAAAGACAAAAAGTGTTCAGGATATAAACGAGAGAATAAAAACAGGGGAGGCTGTAGTCCTTACTGCTGAAGAAATGAGTGATTTTGTTGATGAAAATGGTGAGGAAGAA
Organism: Halothermotrichaceae bacterium; assembly: GCA_048623215.1. Classification (GTDB taxonomy): domain Bacteria; phylum Bacillota; class Halanaerobiia; order Halanaerobiales; family DTU029; genus JBMCBT01. Next base: position 14,475 of record JBMCBT010000002.1, on the reverse strand, counting down.
GCACTGTCAGAAGTCGATGTAGTTACTACAGCTACTTTTGGTGCAATGTGTTCTTCGGGTGCTTTTTTGAACTTCGGCCACTCAGACCCACCAATTAGAATGGAAAGAGTCTGGTTGAATGATGTTCTGGCTTATGCCGGAATAGCTGCTGTCGATGTCTATCTTGGGGCTACAGAAGAATCTGAAAGTGAGGGGAGAAGTTATGGAGGTGCTCATGTAATTCAGGATTTATTACGGGGAGAAAAAGTGCATTTAAGAGCACATGCCAGGGGAACGGACGGATATCCACGCAAAGAGATTGATAGATATATTACTCTTGATGACTTAAATCAGGCTTATTTATATAATCCTCGTAATTGTTATCAAAATTATTCAGTAGCTGTTAATTCAACCAATAAAATGATTTATACATATATGGGGCCATTATATCCTGATTTTGGTAATGCCAGTTATAGCAGTGCCGGTCAGTTGAGTCCACTGCTTAATGACCCTTACTATAAAACAATTGGTGTTGGCACCCGTATATTTCTCGGAGGTGCCCAGGGTTATATATCCTGGGAAGGAACCCAGCATAATCCATCAACAGCAAGAAATCTAAAGGGGATACCTGTTGGTGGGTCAGGAACAATTGCAGTTACCGGTGATTTAAAAGAGATGAGTCCTGAATATATTGCTGCGGCTTCCATAAAAAATTATGGTGTAAGTATGTATGTAGGGATAGGTATTCCTATACCAATTACAGATATAGAGATGGTCAGACATACAGCTGTCAGTGATAAAGATATTGATGCTACTGTAGTTGATTATGGTGGTGCTTCACGTAACAACCCTACCTTTGGTACTGTTAATTATCAGCAGCTGAGGTCTGGTTCTATTACTTTAAATAATGGAGTAGAGGTTCCAACAGCTCCTCTTTCCAGTTACTATAAATCCCGTAAAATTGCCGGTGAATTAAAGAATTGGATAGAGGATGGAGACTTCTTATTATCAGAACCTGTTCAGAAGTTATCAACTGAAAGAGAGTTTAAACCAATGGTAGAAGGAAAAGGGGCTGATATTGATGGTTAAAAAAAGATTAAAATTATCTTTTAAATCAGATATAGTAAGTAAACCAATAACTTATAACCTTATAAAACATTATGATACTGTCATTAATATTCTACAGGCACGTATTTTTCCAGATGAAGAAGGACAATTAATTCTTGATATAAAGTCAGAATCTGAGGATAATATAAAAAGAAGCATTAAATACTTACAGGATGAAGGTGTTGTCGTAAATGTAGTAGAAAAGACGATTGTATTTGATGATGACAAGTGTATAAACTGTGGTGCCTGTACTGGGGTCTGTAAAGCAGGTGCTCTTACTCTTGATAAGAAGACCTGGGAATTAAAAGTAAATCAGGAAAAATGTGTTTTATGTGAAATGTGTCTATCAGCCTGTTCTGTTAACGCAATTTCATTAAAGATAGGATGACAACAATGTATCAACCGCGTTTTTATCGGGAACAATTTAAAAACGATCTTATAAAGAAAAACATATGTTATAAAGATACAGACCTGATGATAATGGCACCAATTATCAAAAATGATATATTGTATACTACTATCCGTCATTTGCGGGGAGTACTGGATAATTATATAAAAGATAATCCGTTATTTTTAAAAAGTATGGTTCCTTTAAATATAGATAAATATGCTCCAGGCATTGTTAAAGAAATGATAGAAATGTCAGCTGCGGCTGGTGTAGGGCCGATGGCAGCTGTTGCCGGTGTTTTTGCTGAAAAGGTCGGTAAAAAGGTGCTGGAGGACACTGACCAGGTTATTGTAGAAAATGGTGGTGACATCTTTCTTAAAGTAAAAGATGGCTGTAAAATAGGTATTTTTCCGGGAAAAGATTCACCCTTTAATAATAAACTGACTGTGAAAATAGAAGCTGTAGATACACCACTTGGTATCTGTACTTCTTCAGGAGTTATGGGACCTTCCTATAGTGAAGGCAGTGCTGATATAGTTACAATATTTAGCCATTCTACTGTATTAGCAGATGCTGTAGCAACTGCGGCTGCCAACCGTATCAATAGTAAAAAAGATGTAAAAAATGCTGTTGATTGGGCCCGTCAGATAGAGGGTGTTATGGGTTTAATAATAATAAAAGATGATAATATTGGTATCTGGGGTAATGTTGAACTTGTGTAAACAAATTGAGTAGAGGTGTTTAAAATGTCTAAAGCAGATAATAAGTTTATCAGTAAAATAAAAGCGGGAGTATTGATAGGAGATGGTGCCATTGGTACCATGATACAGGAGCTTAGCAGTCAGTCAGTTGATGCTCCTGAAAAAATAATGCTTGAAAATCCTGATATAATTCAAGATATTCATAAAAGATATATTAACTCCGGTGCAGAATTGGTTGAGACAAATACTTTTGGTGCCAATAGGTTGAAGTTAACAGCCGTTGGCCTGGAAGATAGGATAGAAGAAATCAATACTACAGCAGTAAAACTTGCCCGTTCAGCTGGAGATAATGTAATAGTGGCCGGTTCGGTTGGGCCAACAGGAAAATTGATGGAACCACATGGCCAACTGGCTTTTGTGGAGGCTGTTGATGTATTTTCAGAACAAATATCTTACCTGGTTAAAGCCGGGGTTGATGTAGTTATTATTGAAACAATGAGTGATTTAAAGGAACTACGTGCAGCAGTTATAGCAGCTAAACAATATGATATACCAATTATAGTTCAGATGACTTTTACAGAAAGTGGTTTAACATTAACGGGCAGTACTCCGGAAGTTGTAGCTATTGTTCTGGAAAATATGGGTGTTGATGTAGTAGGTATAAACTGTGTAGCAGGACTATCTCAGGCAATTCCTTTAATAAAAAGTATGTCTCAGGTCAGCAGTATTCCTTTAAGTCTTTTTCCCAATGCTGGATTACCTGTTTGTAGTAACGGCCAGACTATCTATCCAGAAGGCCCCCAGGAATTTGTGGAAAATATTGAACAATTATTTAATCTTAATTTAAGGCTAATTGGAGGCTGTTGTGGAACGACACCGGAATATATAAAAGAAATCAAACAGTCTTTTACAAAAAAGAAAGATAATAGTCCTGCTGAAGAACAGCGGAAGCAGGCTGGAGAAAATAATAATGAAGAGGTTGAAATTAATCAAAACAAACTTTATTTCAGCAGTAATCATAAGCATATTGAAGTTGCGGATAATCAACCGGTGAGAATAATCGGCGAAAAGTTAAACCCCACTGGGAGAGATGATTTGAAAAAAGCATTAAGAAATAATGACTGGGAGTATTTGCGAAAAATTGCTAAAGAACAGGTTATAGCTGGTGCTGATTTGCTTGATGTCAATATTGGTATTTCCGGTATTAATAAAAAAGAAGTGATGAGCCAGCTTGTACAGGAGCTGCAGTTAGAAGTTGATGTACCACTTGTACTTGATTCAAATGACCCTGAAGTAATTGAAGCAGGTTTAAAAGAATATACCGGAAAAGCTTTAGTAAATTCTGTTAATGGTGACCAGGAGGTAATGGACGAAATATTTCCGATTATTAAAAAATATGGTGCTGCTGTAATCGGATTAACTCTTGATGATAAAGGGATTCCTTCGACAGTATCCGGCCGTTTTGATATTGCCAGCAGGTTGGTTGATGAAGCTAAGAAGTATGGAATTAAGCGGGAAAATGTTGTAATTGATACACTGGTATTAACTGCAGGTGCCAGACAGGAAGAAGTACTGGTAGCTACTGATACCTTAAAAAAGGTTAAAGAAGAGTTGGGTGTTAAAACTACTTTAGGTATCAGTAATATATCACACGGACTTCCGGGAAGAGAACTAATAAATGGAGTATTTTTAAGTATGGCCCTGGGTGCTGGGATAGACCTGCCTATTTTGAATCCTTTTGCTAAACACATACATGATATTATCAGGGCAGCCAATGTATTGACAGGCCGAGATAAAGATGGAGAGCAGTTCATCAAATGGAATTCTTTAAAAGAAGATATTCATAAAGAAAATAATGTAATGGAAGTTAAGAAAGAAGATACAGGTAATAAAGAAGCAGCTAAAGATACTCCTTTTGAACTTATCAGACAGGCGGTTATCAAGGGTGATAAAAATAATATAGTTGAACTGGTTAAAGCTGTATTAGAAGATAAAGAAGCGCAGTCGGTAGTGAATAAAGCACTAATTCCCGGTATAGAAAAAGTGGGTGAACTTTATGATGATGGGACTTATTTTTTGCCACAGCTGATGCGCAGTGCAGAAACAGTTCAAACAGGTTTTGATTATTTAAAATCAATCTTAACAAGTGATGAAGAAGTTAAATCCAGGGCAAAGGTTCTTCTGGCAACTGTCAAAGGCGATATACACGATATTGGTAAAAATATTGTAAAAGTTATTTTTGCAAATCACGGCTTTGAAGTAGTAGACTTGGGTGCAGACACGGCTGCTGAAACGATTGTTGAAAAAGCTTTATCCGAAGATGTTGATTTTGTAGGATTAAGTGCTCTGATGACTACTACTATGGAGCAGATGAGGATAGTAGTAGAAAAACTCCGGGATAATAATTATACTGGAGGTATAATTATCGGTGGAGCTGTTACCAGTCCGGAATATGCTGAAGAGATTGGTGCTGACATTTATGCAGAAGATGCTCTTGATGGGGTGAGGAAGGTTAATCAATATTTAAGTGTTTTGAAAGGTTAGGCCTGTTTACAATAAATTATATTCAAAATTATATTCATATACAAGACATAATTTTATAAAAAAAGAGGAATATTTGATTTCGTATAGAATATATATAATATGACAATAACGCAAGCGCTTGTTATATATTTTTATTTATTTTTCGCAAGCGCTTGCGAAACTTCCGTTTTTAGTATATAATATAGTTGATGATAAATTGATAGTCCAAAAACACATTATATACTTAGTACTGGGGAGCTGTTTACCGTATGTCCTTGACATTAAAAGATATTGCTAAAATGGTTGGTGTAGCTGAATCTACAGTATCAAGGGCAATCAATAATAAACCTGGTGTTGGTAAAAAGACGAAAGCTAAAATAATGGAGATAGTAAAAGAATATAATTATAAACCGAATCAGTTAGCACAGGGTTTAGCTAAAAATGAAACACATATGTTAGCTATCATATTATCAGATTTGACAACCCCAGGTTATACAGAGATTATAAAAAGTATAGAAGCTAAGGTCAATAAAAGCGGCTATCAGTTAATTATCTGTAATACAGATAATAATCCCCAAAAAGAAAAAGCCTATTTACAGCTGTTAGAAAATAATCGAGTTGATGGTGCTGTAATAGTAGGAGGAGAACTAGCTGATAAAAATATACTGAATCTAGCATTAAATAAAGATAATCAGATTGTACTGGTGAACTGCCTGGCAGAGGAAATGTTAATTCCTACAATATTAATTGACAGTTCTCATGGGAGCTATCTTGCGACCCAACACCTATATGAACAGGGTGCAGAAAAAATAGCCTTTATTATGGGTAATAATAAGGACTTTCAGGAATCAGAAAAACTGGATGGTTATAAACAGGCACTTAAAGACCTGGAAATATCCTTTTATGGTGATTATGTTATTGAAACTGGTGGGACGCGGAAAGATGGATTTGATAGTTTTTTTGATTTAATGGCTCTGGCTAATCCACCTCAAGCATTTTTGGCTACCAGTGATTTATTATCTGTCGGATTGACTGAGGCAGTAAAAATGGGTGGTTATTTTATTCCTGATGATTTTTTGATAGTGGGATATGGAGAAAGTCTGATTACTTCAATTATTGAGCCAGCACTGACAGTTATTGCAGAACCATTAAATCAATTGGGAGAACTAGCTGCCAGTTATTTGCTAAAACTGGTTCAGGATGATCCGCTTGAATCTGTAATAAGAGTTTTAAAACCGGTATTAAAAATGCGGAAATCTACAAATCCGCAAATAAAATAAATATAGGAGGAAATTTATAATGGCAAAAGTGACTTTAACTAATGTTACAAAACAGTTTGAAGAAGTAACTGCTGTAAAAAGCGCAAATCTAGAAATCAGGGATAAGGAGTTTCTGGTACTTGTTGGTCCTTCAGGTTGTGGTAAATCTACCACTCTGAGAATGGTTGCTGGTCTTGAAGAAATAACCGAAGGGACAATTGAAATTGGAGAGACTGTAGTAAATGATGTTCCACCAAAAGATAGAGATATTGCTATGGTTTTCCAGAATTATGCTTTATATCCTCATATGGATGTATACAATAATATGGCATTTGGTTTGAAATTGCGTAAGTTCGCTAAAGAAGAAATTGAAAACCGCGTGCAAAATGCTGCTGAAATACTGGGTATTGAACAATTGCTAGACCGTAAACCAAAACAACTTTCCGGTGGTCAGAGACAGCGTGTTGCTCTGGGAAGAGCTATCGTTCGTGAACCTAAAGTATTCTTGATGGATGAGCCTCTTTCTAACCTGGATGCAAAATTACGTGTACAGATGCGTACTGAGTTAAGTAAGCTGCATGATAGACTACAAACTACAGTAATTTATGTAACTCATGACCAGACTGAAGCTATGACAATGGGAGATAGAATTGTTGTTCTCCGCGACGGCCTAATTCAGCAGGTTGATGATCCATTGACTCTCTATAATCAACCAAACAATATGTTTGTTGCTGGATTTATCGGTTCTCCAGCTATGAACTTTCTTGATGCTAAACTGGTAAATGAAGGCGGCACTTATTATGTAGATGGTCAGGAAGGAACTTTTAAAGTAGCTATTCCTGAGTCAATTACCAAAGATGTTCCTGAACTAGAAGATTATATTGGTAAAGATGTAGTCTTTGGTATTCGTCCTGAAGATTTAAGTGATGCAAGTCTGGAACCAGATCGGGTCAGAGATGACAACTCTTTTGAAGCTGAAATCGAAGTTGTTGAGCCTATGGGTTCAGAAATCTACCTTTATATGACTATTCAGGATCACTCTATGATTGCTAGAGTTGAAGCCGAAAGTACTGCACAGGTTGGCGATACTGTTAAATTATTAGTTACCGGCGAAAAAATGCATCTATTTGATGCTGAAACCGAAGAAGCTATATTCTAGAACAACTAAAAATAGTAAGAAAAAGGCCGCTGTAAGCGGCCTTTTTTAATGCCTGAAAAGTTATACTTTAGAAGATTTATGGGTATCTTTACCTGGCACATGATTAATAATTATTCAACTCATAGTGGGTTGATGTAGCCATATTTTGTTTTATTTAAATAATCTATTAAGTATTCCCTTTTTATCTATTTTATCCGTATATTCAAGTAATGTTATATGTCCACTTATTTTTATATTACTATTTTCAAGATTTAATTTTTGTATATTAAGGTCATCTCCTTTAATATATAAATTTCCCTGAGTTGTCTGTAAAATTATTTTGTTTTCGTCAAATGAGACTACTTCTTTAACACCATCCATAGACATATCTTTTCTGTTATTGAGAGATAGATTATGTATGCTGTTATTTTTATCCATCGTTTGTCCTCCTTTCATTAAAATAGATATAATAAATAATTTAAAGCCCGTCTTATATATAATTATTATAGCTTAGTAACAAATAGAAGGAAATTATATATATTTATAGAATTATAACTATTAGTTGAATAAATTTTATATCTAATAAATATTTCCTGTCACAGATTAATATCCTGCTGCATATAATATATATAGTATGGTTTTTCTGGAGGTGGCGGGATGACTTTACTATATGAACAGTTTTATTCTTTTTTACTTATGTTTTGTTTTGGAGTTGGTATTGGCATATTTTTTATTATTTATCAAAAATTAATAAACAAATTTTCTATTAAATCTTATTTGCTTCATTTGTTAGATATTATTTTTTCTATATTAATTGGGGTAAATGGATTAATAATTTTAGTAATAGCCAATCGTGGACAGTTCAGGTTTTACATAGTATTAGCAATTTTGCTTGGCTTTAGCTTTATACTGGTAATAAGAAAAAGATATAAAAATAAGTGAAATTTGAGGGTGGGTTTCATGAAAAGATTACTATCATCGAAACTATTTAAAATATTTTTGCTAATTGTATTTATTTTTGTTGGATATAAATTTTATCTAAATCAGCAAAAAATACAAAAAGTTGAGCATCAGTTAAATGATATAAAAGAAGAAGTCAGAGCAGCTGAAGTTAAGCAGCAGGAATTAAATGATAGAGTTAAAAATATGGAGGAACTTGATTATATAGAAAAAGTAGCCAGGAAAGAATTAGGATTGGTTAAACCGGGTGAATTACTGCTTATTCCTGTTGAAGAAAAAGAAAAAAAGAAGATGAGCAAGTAAAAAGGTAGGGATAAACAATGGATAACAATAAATTATTTTCAAGAATATCTGATGAACTGGAAGTTAAATTTGAACAGGTAAAGGAGACAGTAAATCTTCTTGATGATGGTAATACAATTCCCTTTATTGCCAGGTACAGAAAAGAAGTTACAGGTGGACTGGATGAGACACAACTGCGGGATATTGAGGAAAGACTGGAATATTTAAGGGGTCTTGAGCAGAGGAAAGAGGAGGTAATACGATTAATAGATGAACAGGATAAATTGACTGATGAACTGGAACAAAAAATAAAAACTGCTGGTATACTGCAGGAAGTAGAAGACCTTTACCGCCCCTATAAACAAAAACGGCAGACAAGGGCAACTAAAGCCAGAGAAAAAGGCCTGGAGCCATTGGCTGAGCTTATCTGGGAACAGGAAATAGCTACTGGAGCTATTAAACAATATGGAGAACAATATATAGATCAGGATAAGGGACTGGAGACTATAGATGATGTATATCAGGGAGCAAGAGATATTATAGCAGAATTGATTTCTGATGATGCTAATATAAGAAAAAAGGTAAGAAGTATAAGTTTTGAAAAAGGATTAGTGGTAAGCAGCTGTAAAGATAAAGCTCTTGATGAAAATAATAAATATGAAATTTATTATGATTATAAGGAAGCAGTTAATAGTCTGCCTCCACATCGAATACTTGCTATTAACCGGGGAGAAGCAGAAGAGATTATCCAGGTTAAGGTTGATGTTCCGGAAGAGGAAATTGTAGATTATATAAGTAAAAAAGTTATAAGTAATAAAGATACTTTATTTATTGACCAGATTTTAACAGCCCTTAAAGATGGATATAAGCGCCTGATTGCTCCATCTATTGAGAGAGAAATAAGAAATAAATTGACTGAAAAAGCTGAAGAACATGCTATTGAAGTTTTTTCGAGAAATTTAAAGCCAAAATTGCTTCAACCACCTTTAAAGGGAAAAGTTATTATGGGGATTGATCCTGGTTTTAGAACAGGGTCAAAGGTATGTGTTATAGATCAGACCGGAAAACTTCTGGCAACAAAGACAATTTATCCACACCCACCACAAAATCAAATTAACAAAGCTAAAGACGAAGTTATTAAATTAGTAAAACAATTTAATTTAAATTCTATTGCTATCGGAAATGGGACAGCCTCCAGAGAAACAGAATCTTTTATTGCTGATATTATTAGCGATATTAAGGAAATGGATAAGGAAAAGAAATTAAATTATGCAATTGTGGATGAAGCTGGAGCATCTGTTTATTCAGCATCAAAAACTGCTATAGAAGAGTTTCCTGAACTTGATGTATCAATGAGAGGTGCAGTTTCTATAGCCAGAAGATTACAGGATCCGTTAGCTGAACTGGTAAAGATAGAACCAAAATCCATTGGTGTGGGGCTTTACCAGCATGATGTAAACCAGAAAAGATTGGATGAGTCACTGGCCGATGTTGTAGAATCAGCAGTTAACTATGTAGGGGTTGATTTAAATACAGCCTCTAATTCATTATTAGAATATGTTGCCGGGATTAATAGTGGGGTTGCCAGAAATATTATAAGTTATCGAGAAGAAAAAGGTTCTTTTGCTACAAGAGAAGAGTTGAAAAATGTTTATCGGCTTGGTGCCAAGACCTATAAACAGGCTGCTGGTTTTTTAAGAATAACTGATGGAGAAGATCCGCTGGCTGCCACTCCTATACATCCAGAGTCTTATCCTCAGACCAGGCAGTTATTACATGAATTAGATTTTACTGTTAATGATATTCAGGATAAAGAGATATTAAAAGAGATAAGAAATTGTTTAAACAAATTAAATATTAAAGAAAAAGCAGAAGAACTGCAGATAGGGGTGCCGACTTTAGATGATATTATTACAGCATTGAAACAGCCTGGTCGTGATCCCAGAGCTGAGCTTTCTAAACCGATTTTTAGAACCGATGTACTGAAATTTGAAGATTTAAAAGCTGATATGATTCTACAGGGTACTGTTCGCAATGTAGTTGATTTTGGTGCATTTGTTGATATTGGAGTTAAAGAGGATGGACTGGTTCATATTTCAGAAATGAGTTATGATTATGTTAAAGATCCTCTCAATGTGGTAAAAGTAGGTGATACTATTAAAGTGAAGATTCTTGAAGTTGATGAACGCAGAAAAAGAATATCATTAACTATGAAACTTTAAATTGTGTCAAATTATTTTTGGATTTAAAAACTTTAGTTTAATTTGACATTAGAATATGGGTAAGATATAATATATGTAATATTAATTATTTGAGGAGGAATTTTTTAAGCATGTCAATCGAGGTTGGTAGTACTGTTGAGGGAAAAGTAACAGGGATTACAAAATTTGGAGCTTTTGTTGAATTACCTGATGGAGAAACAGGACTTGTTCATATTTCTGAAGTAGCAAACACATATGTAAAAAACATTAATAATTATTTAAAAGAAGATGAAAAAGTAAAAGTAAAAGTAATTAAAATAGGTAATGATGGAAAGATTGGTTTATCTATAAAACAATTATCTGATCCATCAGACAGAAGAGATCACGCTCCCAAGATGTCATTTGAAGACAAGATGTCCAAGTTTATGAAAGAAAGCAGTGAAAGACTGCAGGACTTGAAAAACCGTGAGGCAAAGCACGGTGGTGGTAATAGTTAATTAATTATTTTTTAAATAGATAGATGACGTAATTAACATCCTCATTTGCGGGGATGTTTTTATTTTAGGACAATATTACTATCCTTGAAGTTTAAGTAGGAGTAATGTGGGTCTTTATTGAATTATATAAAATCACATTAAAAAGAAGGTATTTTTTATGGCTAATAGAAATATCAAAAGGCTGGGTGAATTACTTAAAGATTTTAATTATATAAGTGAAGAACAATTAGCAGAAGTTCGCCAAAAAATACATAAAACCAATAAAAGTTTTCAGGAAGTACTTATTGAATCAGGTTATATAACAGAGGAAGAATTAATAGAAACAATGCAGGTGCAACTTGATGTTCCTCGGGCTAATATTTCCGAACATGAATTTGGACCTGACCTTGCTCAATATATTCCTGAAAATATTGCACACGTATATTGTGTTGTACCACTGGAAAAAGATAATGATATACTTAAAGTAGCTATGGTCGATCCCGGGGATTTAATTGCTATTGACCTTTTAAGAAGTATTTCTAAATTAAAAATAAAACCCTATATTGCTTCCAGAAAATCAATAAAAAGGGCACAGGGACTAGTCTACACTATAATGGGACAGGCTGCGGAAAATGTCTTTGACGGTCTTGCGGAATATCAGCAAGAATCTGAACCTGAAATAGATGAATTGAAAAAGATGGTTGATGAAGCACCTATAGTAAAACTGGCAAATATTATTATAACCCAAGCAATACAAATGAGGGCCAGTGATATACATATAGAGCCGAGGGAAGAACAGATAATTGTCCGCTACCGTATTGATGGGGTGCTTAGAGATAATATGATAGCACCTAAATATTCACAGGCAGCTCTGATATCACGGATTAAGATTATGGCGGATCTGGATATCACAAATAGAAAAACACCACAGGATGGTAGAGTAAAGTTGAACTTCAATGGTCTGGAAGTAGATATGCGTGTATCTACATTACCAACTATTTATGGTGAAAGTGTTGTAATAAGATTACTAAATAAAGATGATAACCTTTTAAATATAAATAAGCTGGGTTTTAATGATTATAATCTGCAAACGTTCAAAAAAATTATTCATAATCCATATGGGATTATACTGGTCACTGGGCCTACAGGGAGTGGAAAGTCTACTACACTTTTTGCTGTATTAAATGAAATTAGATCAAAAGAAAAGAAATTAATCACTATTGAAGATCCTGTTGAATATCGACTGCAGGGCATAAGTCAGGTACAGGTAAATACCAGAGCTGGACGTAGTTTTGGTACAGTTCTTCGTTCTATTTTAAGGCAGGATCCAGATATTATTATGGTAGGGGAGATTAGGGATGAAGAAACTGCTCAGATTGCAGTCAGGGCCGCTTTAACAGGTCATCTTGTTTTAAGTACTTTACATACAAATGATTCTGTTAGCTCAATATCAAGGTTAATTGATATGGGTGTTCCGCCATATTTGCTGGCTGCTACCTTAAGAGGGATAATAGCACAGCGTTTATTAAGACGTCTATGTAACAACTGTAAACAAAAATTTATACCAGATGCAGATGTAAGAGAGTATTTAAATCTGGAAAAAGGGAAAACAATATATAAAGAGAAAGGCTGTAATAAATGCGGCTCTATTGGATATAAAGGAAGAATAGCAGTTCAGGAAGTCCTGACAGTTGATTCCAGTTTGGAAAAATTGATAGCCAATAATGCCAGTGAACAGCAGATCAAAACTCGGGCTGTTGAACAGGGGTTGGTAACCCTGGAGAAAGATGCAGCAATAAAGGTAAAAAGCGGTATAACTTCATATAAAGAAATGTTTAATATTGTAGTATAATAGAAGAGGGGAGTAAAGATGAAGGTAGAGAAAGAAGAAAAAAAGATAATTGATTATCAACTGGGGCGTAAAGCCGAAAATGTGTGTGGGGTAGCAAAGTATTGTCCTTTTAATAAACCAGCAGTATTAATAACCCATCCTTATAATGATTCAAATAATAAAATATATCCAACTCTTTACTGGTTAAGCTGTCCTTATATAGTTCGAGCTGTATCACGACTTGAAGACGAAGGATTAGTTCAGGAATATACTCTTATATTACAGGAAGATGAAAAATTCAGAGGAAGACTTTTTAATGCACATCAAAACTATGCTCAAAAAAGATTTGCCTATCTTTCTGAGGATAATATTGAGGATTTAGAAACAATTTCTCCTGATCTAGTAAATGTCATAAAGGAGTCAGGTGTAGGTGGTATTCGTGAAAAAGAAGGTATTAAATGTCTTCATACTCACCTTGCTGATTATCTTGCTGATGGAAAAAACCCGGTAGGGAGAGCTGTATGGAGTCTTCTCAGGTGGCCCTCTCGATGTGACGTTTGTGAATTGGAGGACAAATAGAATGAGATATGGAGCAGTAGATATTGGAACAAATTCATGCCGTATGTTAATTGCAGAAAGCAAAGATGACTGTGTTTATAAAATAAAACAGCAACTTGAGATTACGCGTCTCGGAGAAGGAGTAGACCAGAATAGAATTTTAGCAAAAGAAGCAATTGAAAGATCAGCTGCTGTAGTTCAAAAGTTTTATGAAGTAATGACAAAATCCGGTGTAGAAAAAATAGCTATTGTTGGTACAAGTGCTTTACGGGATGTGAATAATACCAGGTTATTGGAAGAAAAAATAAAAGCTATTACAGGTACTGATCTGAAAATTATCTCTGGTAAAAAAGAGGCCCGGTTAAATTACCTTGGTGCAGGAATAGATACAGAAAAAGAATTTGTGCTGATTGATATTGGCGGTGGTAGTACAGAATTTGTCTGGCAGGAAGAGGGAAACATTGTTTTCCGGAGTCTGGATGTAGGGGCAGTTCGTATGACAGAAAGGCATATCAAAAGCACTATTTTGCCTATACCTGTAGATGAGCTAAGTCAAATTGCTGAAGATATTGCTGCAAATATAAATGATAATATTAACAATATAGGCAAACTTGAAAATGCAGTTGGTGTAGGCGGAACTATCACTACCATAGCAGCTATTGAGTCTCAGTTAACAAAATATGATTCTGATATTATTCATAATTATCAGTTATCCTATGATAGAATAAAGCAAATTTTAAATAAACTGGCCCAGTTAACTCTAGCTGAACGCAAACAGGTAACAGGATTACAGCCTGGTAGAGCTGATATAATTGTAGCTGGCATTAAAATACTACAGGTTATAATGCAGGAACTAAAAATTGAGCAGATAACAGTTAGTGATCATGATTTATTATTTGGAATTATCAAAGATTTACATAATTAATTTTTACTAATAAATGAACAAAATTAACTACAGGACATACTTGACTAATAATATTATTTGTATTATAATGATAGCTGTTCTTGTAATAAATAAAATATGCCGGGGTGGCGGAATTGGCAGACGCATCGGACTTAAAATCCGGTGGGT
>JBMCBT010000001.1:0-77623 GCA_048623215.1 Halothermotrichaceae bacterium | reverse complement strand
TGGCAGTTTTAAATTTATTAGTTTCTTTTGGTGGTGCTATTATTTTTGAAGGTATTTTTAGTTGGCCGGGCATGGGCAATCTATACTGGACAGCATTACAGCAACATGATATACCTGTCTTAATGGGCAATCTTGCTGTGACAATTTTATTATATCAGGCCGGGCTGGTAGTACTTGATATAATATATGGGTTATTAGATCCCCGGATAAAGGTAGGTGGAAAAGCATGATAGATGGAAATACTCCAATTAATACAAACGAGAAAATACCATCCAGTTCAAATAGATTATCAGATTTTAAAACATCTTTTCTGGAATTCTGGAAAGAATTCAGTAGAATTAAGTATGGAAAATGGGGATTAGCTTTATTACTAATTTTCATATTAATGATAATCTTTAGTTCTCAGATTATACCATTTAAAGAAGCTGAAAGCAGATGGAGTGATATTCAATACTGGGAGGATAATCCCAAAAACGCAGCACCTGTTTGGGTTAACTACTTTAGTTCCCGGGATGGAGCCAGACACGAAATTTTAACAGACCCAGCATGGCAGGTAGAAGATAATGGTAATGCTAAAATATATCAGGGAACTTTTAATTATAATTATCAGTATGATATTACTCCTAATGAATTAACCTTTAAAGCTAAAACACAGGGTAGTATCAATATGCAGATTAGTCTGGTCAGGCCTGATGGTGAAGAAATTAGAATAACAAAAGTAGATAATAAATCTACAAAAGAATTGAAATTTAGAGTGCCTATGGCTGATGACGCCCAACGCGGTGCTTATGTATTTGGGGCCAAAAATGAGGATCGAGACAACTTATCTGAAATAAACAGAGGTGCTATAAAAACTATGCCGGTGTTATTTGCTGAGGCTCAGGAAGGAATTTTGATAGAGCCGGAACCACTTCATGGTAATTATAAAATAAAGATTGAAGCAGTTGCTATGGGTAGTAATTCATATATTAAAGAACCTAATTTAATCGTTCATGGTAAGGTATTTGGACTACTGGGAACAGACAATGCCAAGCGTGATGTCTGGAGTGGTGTAGTTATTGGTATTAAATGGGCTTTAATCATAGGGATTATGACTTCCTTTATATCTGTACTTATTGGTGTGATATATGGTGTAACAAGTGCATATTTTGGAGGTTTTATAGATTCTGCTATGATGAGAGTTTTTGAAGTCTTTGTCAGCACCCCCATGTTACCTGTGCTGATTGTTATAAGTGCAGTCTTTAAGCCCAGTATCTGGTTAATAATATTGATGATGTGTATTTTTTACTGGACAGGTCCAGTAAGAACAGTCAGAAGTATGGGTTTACAGATAAAGGAAGAGACGTATATTGAGGCTGCTCATGCATTGAATGCTTCTAATACCCGTATCATTTTCAAACATATGATACCACAGTTAATTCCTTATTCTTTTGCTTCAATGGCACTGGCTGTTCCAGGAGCAATTGTATCAGAAGCTAGCCTTAGTCTACTGGGCTTAGGTGATACCACTATTGTAACCTGGGGACAGATACTTCATGGGGCGATGACAGGAGGAGCAGTGCTGCAGGGCTTATGGTGGTGGGTAGTTCCACCAGGATTGTTTATCGCTTTAATGAGTATGACTTTTGCTTTTATAGGCTTTTCAATGGATAGAATTTTAAATCCTAAACTGAAGACGAGGTAGATATTATGAATAAGACTTTAGATGTAAGAAACTTAAAATTATATTATTATACATCAAAGGGTGCAGTGCAGGCTGTTGATGATATATCATTTCATATTAACCCAGGAGAAACGCTGGGAATAGTAGGTGAATCTGGTTGTGGTAAAACAACTTTAGGCACAGCTCTGCTTAACATGCCGACACCTCCGGGAAAAATAGTTGATGGACAGATAAAAATAGATGATACAGATATTTTAAACTTAACAGAAAAACAAATTAGAAAACAGATACGCTGGGAAAAAATATCTATGGTTTTTCAGGGAGCTATGAATTGTTTAACCCCTGTCTATACCATTGAAAAACAGATGATGGAAACTCTGCAGTCTCATAGGCCAATGGAGGTTGAAGAAGCCAGGCAGCGTATAAAAAAATATTTAAACCTGGTTGGGTTATCTAATGATATTCTTCAACGGTATCCTCATGAATTATCCGGGGGAATGAAGCAGAGGGTTATTATTGCTTCCGCCCTTTTTCTGGAGCCTAAATTAGTTATCTGTGATGAGCCGACAACAGCTCTTGATGTTGTAGTCCAGGCCCAGATAATTAATCTGTTGAAAAAACTTAAAAAAGAGCTGGATTTATCTTTTGTCTTTATTACCCATGACCTTGCTACTGAAGCAGAAATATCAGATAGAATCATGGTTATGTATGCTGGCAAAGTAGCTGAGATAGGTACTAATGAACAAATATATGGTAAACAGGGAGCAGCACATCCCTATACGAAAAGGCTGCTGGCGGCTACCCCCAGACTGCATAAGAAAGTAGAAAAACTTGACTTTATACCGGGAACACCTCCCGATTTATTGAATCCACCTCAGGGATGCCGTTTTCACCCCAGGTGCCTGGAAGCTATGGATAAATGCAGGAAAAAAACACCTCCAGTTAAAGAGATAGAACCAGGGCATAAAGTAGCCTGTTGGAGGTGTTACTAATGGCTGATGTTATTTTTGAAGTAAAGAATCTTAAAAAGTGGTTTCCAGTTAGACGGACTTTTATCCAGACACTGAGGGGAGAACATGATTATGTTAAAGCTGTTGATGGTGTTTCTTTTAAGATAAAGCGCGGTGAAATATTTGGTTTAATAGGTGAATCTGGCTGTGGTAAGACGACAACCGGAAAGCTTTTGATGAAACTCCTGGAGCCAACAGATGGTAAGATGGTTTTTAATGGTAAAGATGTAACCCATCTTGATGCTGAAGGTCTGGCTGAACACAAAAGAGATGTACAGATGATATTTCAGGATCCATATGCATCGATGAACCCCAGATTTAAGGCCAAAGATGTGCTGGCTGAGCCTCTAATAATTCATAAGATTTCTGATAGCAAACAGGAAAGATATCAGATGGCAACAAAAGCTTTGGAAGAAGTAAAGCTAAATCCACCGGAAGAGTTTATGAACCGTTATGCTCATATGCTTAGTGGTGGACAGAGGCAGAGAATAGCTACTGCCAGAACTCTTATCTTACAACCGAATTTTATTGTTGCTGATGAACCGGTCTCCATGGTTGACCTATCAACACGTGCTGAAATATTGCAGATGATGAAAGATGTTCAAAAAGACTTAGGTTTAACCTATCTTTATATTACCCATGACCTCTCGACAGCCAGATATTTTACCGATAGAATTGCCGTTATGTATTTAGGTAAAATAGTGGAGATGGGTAATGTGGATGATGTTGTAGATAAAACCTATCACCCTTATAGCAAAGCACTGATAGCTGCTGTAGCAGAACCGGTATCTGGTAAAGTAGATAAAATAAAAGAAGTACCAATCAAGGGTGAAATACCTTCTGCTCAAAATATTCCTCAGGGATGCCGTTTTCACCCCAGGTGTGTCTATGCGAAACCGGAGTGCAGCCAGAATGGGGAACCTGAACTGGAAGAAGTAGAAGATGGACATTTTGTAGCCTGCAGCAGGTATAAAGAGATAATGGGAGATAAAGAGTAATCTATAGAAAATAAAAGCATATATTAAGTATGTATATAATATGAAAGCATGGAAAATAAAGGTTTGAATATATTAAGATATATAGTTAAAGTATAGGAAAAGATAAAGGGCAGATTATCTGCCCTTTTTTATGAATAATCTCTATAATTGTTGATAATATATACAGACACCTTATTTATTATTTGTTTTTCTTACTAAATTTTCCACAAAAGATTTTCTTTCTATAAATTTAACTTTGTCAAAGTCTCTAATTATGTAGTGTAGTTTTGTTTCCTCCACCTTCCCTTTGATATTAACAAGATGATAGAATCCCTGATAACCTTCGGTATATGCTGGTGTTTCAATTTCCGGCATACTATTAATAAATTCGGCTGCAAGCAACATGGAATTAACCATTTTGTCTTTTGCTGTCCCAGGGTGGACACTGACACCATTAATTTTAATACGGGCAGAAGCAGCGTTGAAGTTTTCATATTCTAACTCTCCAATAGGGCCCCCATCGACTGTATAGGAAAGATCTGCACCAAACTTCTCTACATCAAAATGGTCTGCTCCACGGCCTATCTCCTCATCAGGAGTAAATCCTATTTTTATATCACCATGTTTTATCTCTGGATTGTTTATCAGGCATTCTAATGCTGTTATTATTTCGGCAATACCGGCTTTATCATCAGCACCTAATAATGTAGGCAGTCTGTTGTTATAATGTCTTTTCCTATATATTCATTTATTTCCGGGAAGTCTTCAGTAGAAAGAACTATATTTTTATTATGGTTAAGAATTATGTCATCTCCATTATAATTCTTAATAATCTGTGGATTTACATTTTCAGCTGACATATCAGGACTTGTATCCATATGTGCGATAAAACCAATAGTGGGAATATCTTTTTCGTTTTCAAGATTAGATGGTAATACTGCTGTTACATAACCATTATTATCTACTTTAACATTCTCAAGGCCTATATTTTGCAATTCTTCAGCAATTTTACTGGCAAATTTCATTTGATTTTCTGTACTGGGAACATTTTTTGATTTTTCGTTTGACTGAGTATTATATTTAACATAATTTAAAAATCTATCCACTACACTAGACATATATATCAACTCCTTTATAAATGCTTTATTTAGCATCATGTATTATTATACCGTTAATATACAGTAATTAAAAGCGGCTAATTACAATTATTTAAAATATGTATTTTCATTTAACTGCATGTTTGATATATTGAATTTAACTTGCAATATTATTCTTAAGGGATTATAATTTACTATATAATATTTTCTGTACAGGAAGAAATTCACATTGCTAAGAAATATGTACCTTTTACTTATTTTACATATAATTTTGGTTATCAAAAAATAAAGGAGGATTATTTTTATGAATGAGCTAGTTACTATTGAAAATGAGTATCTTAAAACTGAAATATCACCATTAGTTGGTGGCAGCATATTTTCAATGCAGTATAATCTGGAAGGGGGATGGGTAGATGTTATGCGACCAACTCCCAGAAAGGCATTAGCTGAAAAGGATGTACTTAGTTTTGCTTCTTTTAATTTATTTCCTTACTCAAATAGAATTGAGGACGCTTTATTAAAATTTAAGGGGCAGGAATATCAGCTTGAGGTTACCTTTGATGATGGACATGCTATTCATGGTGAAGCCTGGACCAGACCCTGGAAAGTAGTTGAAAAAGAGAAAGAACGTCTATTAATTGAGTTTGACAGCAGTGAGTATGATGATATTCCCTGGCCTTTTCCTTTTAAAGCAGAGATGGAATATTTACTGGAAGATAATAATTTAAAAATCAATATGAGTATTGAAAATACAGGTGAACAGGAGATGCCGGCCGGTATGGGTATTCATCCCTATTTTATGCGTAAGCTTGAAGGTGAACGGGAAAAGATAAACGTCAAAATGGATACCTTGGGAATTTATCCCGGTGAAACACAGATTCCCAGCGGACACTGGATTAAAACTGAAAATAGTCTGGATTTTACAGAAGGAAATGAATTAACTACAGCTTTTCTTGACAGTTGTTTCAGGGCTGGTGATGAAGATATAGTTATCAAATGGCAGGAAAGCGGACTGGAAGTAGTGATGGAAAAAGATGAAATATTTAAACATACAGTAATTTACTGTCCTGCTGAAGAAAAAGATTTTTTTGCTATAGAACCTGTAACTAATTGTAATAATGGATTTAATATGGCAGAAGAAGGTATAGAAGATACAGGAACTGTAATTTTAGAACCAGGAGATTATTTAAAAGGAACTGTAAATATTAAAGTTCAAACTATAGAAAAATAACATTATTTATAATTTGATATTATTCCTCCCATACTAAGTTTAAGTTATTTAGATGAGGAGGAATTATTTATGGATATATTATATATTACTATTGAACTGCTTTTTGGATTTGGTTTATTATTTTTGGTGACAAAGTTACTGGGAAAAACACAGATTAAACAGATAACTCCATTTGATTTTATTTCGGCACTGGTTATGGGTGAATTACTGGGAAATGCTATCTATGATAAGGAAATAGGGCTATTATATATTAGCTATGCAGTTTTATTATGGGGGGTATTAATATATGTTATAGAAAAGACATCACAAAAGATTTTAAAGTCAAGGGCATTTCTTGATGGTAATCCTTCAATAATTATCCGCAAGGGTATGATAGACCGCAGTGAACTGACAAAAGCAAAATTAAATATCAATCGATTACAGGAAATGCTGCGTGAAAAAGATATATTTTCTATCAGGGAAGTAGAATATGCCCTGTTGGAATCCAGTGGTACAATAAGTGTTATAAAAAAATCGCAATATGATTCACCAACAAGACAGGAGCTAAATCTACCTGAACAGTCACAGCAATTACCTGTTACTATGATTAATGACCAGGAGATAATGTGGGATAACCTGGAAGCTGCCGGCTATAATGTTAGTTGGTTAAAAAAACAGCTTAGAGGTCAGGGTTATAAACGAGTTAAAGAGGTTTTTTATGCTGAATGGCTTGAAGGTAAAGGCCTGTATATTGTTCCTTTTGAAAAGGAAAATTAGTTATTTTTCTTTATTCTCCATATCTTCAGCTGCTTCCATCTCCATACTATGTTTAGGGATGCTTATCTTCTGTTCTGAATTAGCAGCAATATATTTATGAAAACTATATTTTAATAAATATATGGTCATATAAAAACCTACCAGCAGTAGACCTGCTATTAATCCTGCTCCCTGTCCTTCTATTAGCGGCATACTGGCAATAATAGCAATCAAAGCAGCAGTTGCCAGCAAGGAGCTGTAAGGATAACCAGGAAGTTGACATTTACCCTCTGGAGGACAGCCATTTTTTTTTCTGAATTTATAATGGGTAAGTAATATGACCACATAAACAAACAATAAAGAAAATCCACCTGAACTAACAAGAAAAAGATATACCTGGCGTGGGAGAATAAAACCCAGAGCCAGTGCAGCTAACATGGAAATTCCGGAAAATATAATACCACGGTAGGGAATTTCTCCTTTATCTTTCAAAAAGGAAGGAGCATGTCCATCTTCTGCCAGGGTTCGGGCCATTCTGGCAATACCAAAGGTAGCAGCCAGCATTGTTGAGACAATTGCTGTTACCAGGATAATATTGATAATACCACCTGCCCAACTGAGACCATTTTTGATAAGGGCGGCGACCATAGGGCTTGTTTCTTCTGAAAGGTTAGCAGTTGGTATCAGCGGGAGCAGGAAAGTTATTGTCAGTAAATATAGTCCAACAAGACTCAGTACAGTAAGGGTAATAGCTCTGGGAATTGTTTTTTGTGCATTATCGGCTTCTGATGCTGCCAGTCCGATTACTTCGAAACCGGCATAGGTAAAGAGTACAATCAGCATACTGCCGGCAATTCCACCTATACCTGTCGGAAAAAAAGGTTCTCTGATAATTTCGCCTATACCTATACTGCCGCGGTTGGGCCAAAAACCTATAACCAGAAGTGCTGCCAGTAGTATAAATCCTATTATTGCCAGAAGTTTAACAGCAGCCAGACCACTTTCCAGTTTGCTTAATTTTTCTACACCAAGTAAATTAATTAAGACGACACTGATAATGACCAGACTGCCGGTTAGAGGTAATGAGATTGTCGGAAACCAGTTTTTTAAAAAAAATGAAACTGCTATTGCCTCACTTGACATGGCCAAAATAAGCCCGGTCCAGTAGACCCAGCCTACCACAAAACCTGTCATAGCGCCATATTGTTCCTCACAATATGTTCTAAACGAACCGGGTGCTGGATTAGCTACTGTCATTTCTGATAATGCAAACAGGATAAAATAGACCAATATACCTCCCAGAATATATGATATCAAAACAGCAGGTCCGGCAGTCTTAATTGCGATAGATGAACCCAGAAAAAAAGAACCGCCAACAACTGTACCTAATGCCAGCATAGTCAACTGCCAGACCGATAACCCCTGCTTCTTTTTATTCACTGTAAATTCCTCCTTGATGTTTTATAGTATTAACTGATAATAAAAATATTATGACAAAGAAAGCAAACGAATGATTTGTGGGATGTGTAGTTCATCTGAGCTCTTTTATAGTGTTTTTATTTGTGAAAATGGGAAAATTATGCTATAATATGACTGTGGTCATAAAGTGACCTTGGTATACAACGGTAGATTAAAATAAAATTAGATGTGAGGAGGAGTAGGTTTGTCATTATATAATCAAAAAAGAAAAGAGATAAAAAAAACAATTATCAATGAAGCAATATCCCTATTTAAAGAAAAAGGTTATTACAATGTATCGATAAATGGTATTACCAAAAAAGTAGGTATAGCTAAAGGTACTTTCTATAATTATTTTTCAAGTAAAAGAGAGCTTCTTATGCTCTGGTCTAAACAGAAGTTTAAGAATATTAATATTCAAGAAGCTGTAAACCAAAACAAAACCATTGAAACCAATTTACAAACGCTAATATCTACTCTGACTAAAGCAGTAGAAGGGGAGCCGCAGTTATTCACCAGTTTTCTTAAGGAGTTGATGATGGTTTATAATGATAATCCATCTGAAAAAAAATTTGATTTTGGCAAAGTGTTCCATAGAGTAATATCTAAATCAAAAGATTATGAAAATATAGGGGAAAAATATATCGATACAAAAATAAAAGTTCTCAAAAATGCTTTATTAATGGAAATATTCGACTGGTTTTATCGGGAAAAGAAAGTGGATGGACTGGAAAAGTTATTAAATAAGACTGTAAAAGTGACTCTTTACGGAATAATTAAAAATTATGAGTTATAGATAATAGAATTGGAGGTGTAGACAAGTGCTAAGAGCTATAATAATTGGGTTATGTGTATTTATAACACTAATAATAGCATTTGTTATATATAAGAAAATTACCAATATATCTGATTATGTTAAACCTGAAGTTAATTTAAAGATAACCAGTAATGCATTTAAAGATGGTGGAAAAATTCCGGTTAAATATACCGGCAGGGGTAAAGATGTTTCCCCACAATTACAACTTGATACAATTGTTCCGGAAGCTCAAACCATTGCAATTATTATGGATGACCTGGACCATCCTTTAGGAGTTTATAATCACTGGGTTATCTGGAATATTCCCGCAGTTTTTGATATAATACCAGAAGGAGTAGCAAAAGGAGAAACCGTATCTTCCTTAAAGAATGCTGTACAGGGGAAAAGTGGCTATGGCGGCAAGCATTACTATAGAGGGCCAAAACCGCCCTTTAATTTATCACATAAATATGTTTTTAAAGTATATGTCCTGGATGCTGCTTTAGAATTAGATAATGATGCCGGCAAGCCCGAATTACAAAAAGCCATGAAAGGGCGTATAATACAATTTGGTACTTTAACAGGGGTTTTTAATTAAATTTTGTGGGCAACTTTTCAGAAATAAATCATTTTATTTTTATTTGAAAAAGATAAAAAATATTTTTGCGGACTGTAATAAATTATGGAGTGGATAAATTGAAGTTATCATTACCTAAATCATATAATCAAAAAATTGTAAAAGCAATGGCCGAATTTAATTTAGTTGAAGCAGGAGATAGAATAGTCGTTGGATTATCCGGGGGTAAAGACAGCAGTTTTCTGCTTTATGCACTGTCGGTATTGCAAAAACACCTGGCTGTTAATTTTGAGCTAGCAGCTTTAACTATTGACCTTGGTTTTGATAAGTCTGATTATAATTATTTGAAGTATTTGTGTAAGAGTTTAGATGTTCCTTATTATATAGAAGAGACGGAGATTTCCAGATATATATTAAATGAAAACATTAATAATCCCTGTGCTAAGTGTGCTCATTTTCGTAAAGGTGCTATTACCAAATTTATGAAAGCAAATAATTTTACCAAAGTCGCTTATGGACATCATTATGATGATGCTGTAGAAACCTATCTTATGAGTATTTTATATTCTGGTCAAATGCTTGCACTACAGCCTAAAAGGTATCTTTCTGATAATGATGTCTATATTATCCGTCCTCTGATATATTTAAGAGAAAAGAGAATAATAGAAATGAAAGACCATATTAATTATCAGGAGAATAATAATCCCTGCCCTTATGATGAAAAAAGCAAAAGGGCTGAAATAAAATCATATTTAGAGGAACTGATTGATAACAAACAGGTTTTTTACAATCTTGCTTCAGCAATGAGGGAAGATGCTCCATTTGAACTGTGGCCGGAAAAATTAACTGGAGAAGAGATAAAAGTTAAGATGAATGACTTATGGTCATTTAGATAAAAAAAGGAGGGATTAATAAATGTCCAATTTAAAAATGGATAAAGTTGAGCAGGTATTGATTGAATGGATTAGAGAATATGTGGATAAGGCGGGAGCTGAGGGAGCAGTTGTTGGCCTCAGTGGAGGTATTGATTCTGCTGTAACGTCAGTTCTCTGCAAAAAAGCCTTTGGGGAAAATTTGTTGGGAGTTATTATGCCCTGTTATAGTAATGGAAAAGATGCAGCAGATGCCAGAAAAGTTGCTGATGAATTTGATATTAATTACATAGAGAAAGATTTAAGTCCTGTTCTGGACGAACTTTTACTGGTATTAGAGGATAATAAAGATTACAGGCAGGGTAACCTGGCAGTAGCCAATATTAAACCCCGTTTGCGAATGACAACACTTTATTATTATGCTGCAAAATATAATTACCTGGTTGTAGGTACTGACAACTGGAGTGAATTAACTGTTGGCTATTTTACCAAATTTGGTGATGGCGGTGTAGATATTGCCCCTTTAGGGCGGTTGGTCAAAACAGAAGTACGTGAATTAGCAAAACATCTGGGAATATCTGATGATATAATAAACAAATCTCCTTCGGCCGGTCTCTGGCAGGGACAGACTGATGAAAAAGAGATGGGTGTTAGTTATGATGTGCTAGATAGATATATCCTGACCGGTGAGGGTTCAGCTGAAGAAATTGAAAGAATAGAAACGATAGTTATTCAAAATAAACATAAACTCAATCCACTACCAATTCCTGACAGGGACAAATTGGAATAGGTAAAGAATTGTGTGATTATCCAGGCACAGGAATATTTCATCAACTTTATGCCTGGATATTTATCTGATGTTTGAGAAATATATATATATGGAGTGATAGTAGTGAATAAGGGTCTGGTACACATTTACACAGGAGATGGTAAGGGTAAGACAACTGCTGCAGTTGGGCTTGCTGTTAGAGCTGCTGGACATAATTTTCAGGTGTATTTTCTTCAGTTTATGAAGGGAATGATTACTGGAGAAAAAGAGATATCTAAACTATCTCAAATAAATTTTAGAAGGGCTAATCAGTCAGAAAAATTTTACTACCAAATGAATAATAATGAAAAAAAGAAAGTACAGGAAGAGATAAAACGAATATGGGATAAAGTAATTGATTTAAGTCGAGATAGTATTTATAATATAATAATTTTAGATGAATTAATGTCTGTTATTAATAATGAATTACTATCAGTAAATAAAGTTATTGAATTAATTAAAAATAAAGACTATCAAAAAGAATTAATTATGACCGGGAGAAAAGCGCCTGAAAAAATAATAAAATATGCTGATTATGTTACTGAAATGAAAAGCATAAAACATCCCTATCAGCAGGGAATTACTGCACGCAAAGGAATTGAGTTTTAATTTTTTGCAGCAAAAGTTGCAGGAAAAGTTAACTTTTTGTTGAATACTTAAATATTAGCTGATTAAATTAATTTAGATTATTCAACTGTTCGAATGTTAGAAGTATATTGTATATTAAAAAAGTCGGGCAGAAATCGGGCAGAGATATAAGGGCTTATTTACTAAGTTATAAGGAGTGAAAAAAATGATGGACTTATCTGATTTTAAAATTAGTGATTTTATTAATATTGAAGGAGAGCAGTCACTGGGAAAGGTAGCTACAATCCTTTCAATAGTGGATGATAAGTATGATGACCAGATAATAGAATCATTAAAAGCTGAGAATTATAAACCTGTAATAACCAGAGCAGGTGGTAAAGGTGAAGATTTCAAAAACAAAATTTTAAGAAACTGTCTTGGTGCTGCTATTAAAGGAAATGTTATTAGTGAAACAGTACAGGATCAGCGTGTTTTAACCAGATGTGTAGAAAGGGCAATGGTTGATTTTAACAGCCCTATGACCAGCATTTCTGGTGCTGGAATTAAAATTGGTATTGTCAGCCAGGGGAAACATCTGGCTGTTGCTTTATACGGCAAGCTGGGAATACCGGGTTTGGATGTTGACCATGAAATTTCCGGTATGGGCATACATTATTATGGTCTAGTAACTGAATAAACAGAAGGTTGTCAAATATTTATTTTAATAAGCATAGTATATCAATGGAATACAGCAGGGAGGTATAGTACTATTGGATATAATTATTACAGCTAATAGTCCTGGAGAAGTTGCTGCCTGGGTAAAGCCGGCAGCAGCCGGGTTAAAAAAAAGATATTCTGAAAGTGTAATTTACGTTTTTTTACCTCCCTGTATGTTTGCCAGTGGTAGTGAAAAATCAGTATTAATGGAATATTCAGATGTTGATTATGTCTATGATAAATGTGAGTATCTAAAATATATATTACTGGGAATTAAACCTCAGGGATTTACAACAAGTGATAAGGGAATAGTAATTTTCCTTGGCGGCGATCTTTTTCATGCAGTAATTTTGGGTAGGAAAAATAAATTCCCTGTTATAGCTTATACAGAAGGTGTTTATAACTGGGACAAACATATTTATAAGTTTATGGTACCTGATACCAGAACTGAAAAAAACCTATTGGAAAAAGGTGCCTCAAAGTCAGAAATTGAAGTAATAGGGAATTTGATGCTGGATGCTGTTGAAGTAGAGTTGGATCTAAAACAGTTGAATAGTCTGGCCGATGATATAGAAAAAAATTTTATAATTACAGTTTTTCCTGGCAGCAGACCGGCTGAGGTTGAATATATGCTGCCTTTTTTTCTTGACACACTAAGAAAACTTAAAAAAAATAGTTTAGAATTTATGTTAAGTGGCTCTCCCTTTGTCAATATAGAAATCATAAAAACAATTTTTAATCAATATTGTAATGACAGGGGTATTGACGGTTTTATTATTAATAAAGAGGATAACTATATACTTGAATTTGCAGGCAGAAAAATAAAAATTTTTACTAACCTACAGTATAGCTTGATGCAGGTTACAGACCTGGCTCTTACGATACCAGGCACAAACAATCTGGAACTGGCTTATTTTGGAACACCAATGATAGTTTTATTACCTCTTAACAAACCTGAAGATATTCCACTGGAAGGAGTAGTGGGACTAATAGGAGAGATACCTTATCTGGGAAAATTATTAAAACAGAAATTAGTTCCTAAAATAGCTGCCAGAACAGATTATGTAGCTTTAATAAATATAATAGCAGAAAAAAGAATTGCCCCTGAAATAAGGGGAATAATATCCCCGGAAGACCTGGTAGAAAGAGTTAATTACTATTTGGAAAATAAAAAGGAACTCAAAGCTATGCAGCCCAGGTTAAAAGAGGCTGCAGGAAGTAAAGGGGCTGTTGACAGGCTGAGAAGAATTGTAGAAGAAACTATAATAGATTACTATTAAAAATTTTTAAAAATAACATGGCTATAGAAATTTGAGTGGAGGATAGCAACTATGAATACCTATCAAAGACTATTTAAATATTTAAAACCTTACAAATTGCAACTAATTATAGGAGCTATTTCTGTTGTCATTGTAGGAATATTAAGTAGTGCTGTTCCCTTAGTAATAAAGGTTTTGATTGATTATGTTCTTCTGGAAGGTAATATGGTATTATTGAATATGTTAGCTATTAGCGGCATCCTGTTATATGTTATTAAGGGAATTTTTAATTATCTACAGGTATACTTAATAACCGGGACCGGTGAGAAAGTGGTAGTAGACCTGCGTAATGATATATATCACCATCTGCAGGGGTTATCTTTGTCTTTTTTTTCAAAAAACACAACTGGTGATTTGATGTCCAGAATAACCAATGATGTTAATATTATTCAGCAGAGTATAGCTATGTCCTTATCAAATTTAATTTTGCAGCCTGTAGTAATTATTGCCTCGGTGGCAGCTCTTTTTATAATAAGCTGGAAACTTGCTCTGACTTCATTTGTAATTATACCTCTGGTAGCATATGCTATGAATAAAACCGGCAGTAGAATGCGTAAGGTGAGCAACCGGATTCAGGAAAGATTAAGTGTCGTAACCACTATTTTACAGGAAACACTTTCTGGAATCAGGATAGTAAAAGCTTTTAACATGGAAGGAAAAGAAAAAGAAAAATTTGAAAAAGCCAATGACGAAACATTAATTTTTAATATAAAAGGGGTTAAAATCCGGGCTGTTATTACACCTATTGTAGAATTAATAATTGCTTTTGGCATGGTTTTTCTTTTGTGGTATGGAGGGCAGGAAGTTTTTAAAGGTAATATGACTGTAGGGGATTTGCCTACTTTTCTTGGATATTTAGGAATACTGGTCAGTCCAGTCAATATATTAAGCAGAAGTTATAATATTTTACAGAAAGCTGCAGGAGCTGCTGATAGAATCTTTGATTTGTTGGATATAGATGAAAGAGTATCGGAAAAGAAAGATGCTGTAGAAATGCCCAGAATTGAAGGTAATGTTAAGTTTAAAGATGTCAGCTTTAGCTATGAGCAGGAACAGATGATATTAAAAGATATAAACTTCCAGGCTGAGCCTGGTGAAATGATAGCACTGGTCGGTCACAGTGGTGCTGGTAAAAGCACCCTGGCAAATTTAATTCCACGGTTTTATGATATTGATAAAGGGGAAATATTAATTGACAATATAGATATTAGAAAAGTAAAATTAAAGTCACTGCGCAAACAGATAGGTATAGTACCACAGGAGACAATTCTTTTCAAGGGAACTATTGCAGAAAATATAATGTACGGCTCTACTAATGCGAATAGAGAAGATGTTATCGAAGCAGCTCGTAAAGCAAATGCTCATAACTTCATAACCGAGTTTAAAAATGGCTATAAGTCTGAAGTAGGGGAAAGAGGAGTTTCACTTTCAGGAGGACAGCGTCAGCGGATTGCAATAGCTAGAGCCATATTGACCAATCCCAGGATATTAATATTGGATGAAGCCACCTCTTCTCTTGATACAAAATCAGAAGCTCTGGTACAGGAAGCTCTAGAAAGATTAATGAAAGACCGGACTACATTTGTAATTGCACACAGATTATCAACTATTTTTGAAGCTGATAAAATAATAGTACTGGAAAAGGGGCAGATTGTGGAAATAGGCAGTCACCAGGAGTTAATGGAAAAAGGAGGTTACTATTATCGGCTTTATCAAACACAATTTGAATAAGAGGAGATATTAAGATATTATGACTAATAATATTTTATTGATTAGTAACGGCCATGGTGAGGATGTAATTGGAGCAAAACTGCTACAAAATTTAATTAAACGTAATCAAAATATTAATATTAAAGTTTTGCCTATTGTTGGTTTAGGTAGTGTTTATAACTCTCTGGATGTTCAGTTGATAGGTCCGCGCAAAAAAATGCCCAGTGGGGGCTTGTTGAGGTTTAATTTTGAAAATATGAAAAATGACTTTAAAGCAGGCCTACTGGGATTAACATTATCACAAATAAAGACATTAAAGAAAGCTAAAGCTAATACTGGTCTGGTAATAGTTGTTGGTGATATATATATATTATTATTGGCAGGGTTATTTGTAAATAAAGATATTATTTTTTTGCCGACAGCTAAATCTGAATATATTAATGGACATTACTGGATTGAAAATTTAATTATGAAAAAATACGCTAATATTGTCCTGCCCCGGGATAAGAAGACTGAAAAAGCTATGAGAAAAGCTGGAATCAATGCCACCTATGTTGGAAATGCTATGATGGACTGTTTTGACATAAAGCAGGCAGAGTTTGGTCTTGATAAGGAAAAGATTACTGTCGGAATATTGCCGGGAAGCCGTGAAGAAGCCTATGTAAATATGAAGCAAGTCTTTAAAGTAATTGAAGAGCTGGAAGATAAGGCGGAGACCGGTTTTAACTATATTACAGCAATGGCCTCTAATTTAAGTGTATTGAAATTAATTGATATGGTACAGACTACTGACTGGACTTATCAGGCCTCTCCAGCTGAATCCCGGGAAAATGGTGTGGAGTTAATAGTAAATTCTCCTTCCAATAAAAGCAAAGTTGAAATTATCTATCACCATTTCGGAGATGTATTAGATAAGTCAGATATTTTTATTGGACTGGCTGGAACAGCCAATGAACAGGCGGCTGGTATGGGCAAGCCAGTAGTAGCATTTCCGGTAAATGATACACAGTTTACTGAAAAATTTGCTAAGGCGCAAAAATCTCTGCTCAGGGGCAGTGTAAGCCTGGTAGAAAACAATCCAGAAATAATAGCTGAAACTATTATAAATATTATTAATAATAAAGAAATGTACAGAAGAATGAGTACAGCCGGAAAAAAAAGAATGGGTGAACCTGGTGCAATTAAAAATATGAATGACATTATTATTGAATTTTTAAGAAAAAAGGTGGGTAAGTATGAGTAATAATGTTGACTTCAAGGGTGATGTTGATAAAAATAGTCTCTGGGAAAGGTTTTTTGGGTTTACATTAAATATAAACCCTATTTTTAACCTTATAGGTATAATAGGGTTGAGTATAACCAGGAGAAAAAACTTTAGATTTATTAAAACAGATAAGTTTAATCTTTACACCTGGGCTGTGCTGGCAGTATTGGGAATTATAAGTATTATATCTTCATATGATAAAGGAACTGCTATTTCATCTTTCTTTATTCCATTTGCCTTTTTCTGGCTTTATATCTTAGGTAGATGGTATATTAAAAAACCTGTCAGGTTACTAAAAGATATGACCCGGGGGACAGCATTAATGGGGTTTTTAACGATTGTTTTTTATCTTTTTAGAGTAGAAGTAATATGGCAGGGTGTGGAACTAATATCTAGTTTTGGCAGAGGTGACCGTGCCTATATTTTAGGTATTGGAGATAACGGCCTGGGCGTTTTACTTCAGGCCGGTATAGTTGCCAGCCTGGGTCTAATATTTGTTCTAAAAAAAAGAAATGAGCGAATTGAGTATATTATATATTGTGTTCTATCATTAGGGGGCTTAATTATAACAAAATCTCGCGGTGCTATGGTAGGAAGTGCTGCTGCTATTTTTCTGTTAATTTTTGTGGTATCCTGGAAAATATTATTAATTTTCGGCGGTATTACTGGGATATCCTTTAAAATTATTCCCGGTTTTTTAGATAGAGTAAAAAGTATTGTATCTCTGGAAACACATATGAATAGAATAAGAATTTATAAAGGGGTATTGAAGATGATAAAGGATCATCTGTGGTTTGGCACCGGGCCCGGTAATTTTGACGATATCTATCAGAAATATAGGCTCCCTGGTGAGTTTGAAAATGCCAATACACCACACAGTAATTATTTAAAGATAATATCCGGATGGGGTATAATTAGTGGCATTATATTATACGGCTGGATTTTTTATATTATGATACGGGGATGGTTTCAGGGAGGAACAAAATATCAGAAGATTATTGTAGCTGTTTTAGTCTCTTTCTGGGTTCATGTTTTAATTAATGACCTATTTGCTGCTTATTCAGCTATTTTACTGGGGTGTCTTGATAACAAATATTTTAAATAAGTAAATAAATAGAATAAAAAACCTTTCTCTATGCAAAAATAATAGTGGGTATTTAAAATATCTTCATCATTTTAACCACTATACAGCACAAAGAGGAGGGATATGTTTGAGGAAAATAATTGTTTTAATTATTTGTAGTTTATTAGGGTTGTATATTTTATCTGGATGTCAGACCAGTCAGCCAGAGCCACCAGAGGTTAAGCCAAAGATAGCAGCCAATGAATATACCAATGGAACATATACCGGATTTTCTAATACAGGAGAACATGGATACGCCTGGGCAAAAGTAACTATAAAAAATGATGATATAACTGATGTAAAGTTAATGGAGATTACTGCACAGGGGAATAAAAAAGATTATGAAACTTATGACTATCAACCCTCAGTTCAGGCCTATCAGGAAATGCCGTCAAGGTTTGAAGAAGCTGATTCTGCTGATGTTGATGTTTATAGTAAAGCTACTGACAGCAGCAAAAAATATAAAGAAGCTGTTGCTAGGGCTCTTGCTTATGCTAGAGGTAGTGAAACCGGGAGTAACTCTTATGAAGGTAAATTCCAGGGAGAATCTGAACGAACTGAATATGGTTATGCTGTAGCTATAGTTACTATCAAAGAGGACAAAATGAATGATGTCAAATTAAAAGAAACAGATGGCGAAGGAGAATGGAAAGACTTTTCCACCTATAAATACGAACCGGCTGTTCAGGCCAATGAAGAAATGGCCGAACGATTTGTAGAGGAAAATTCAATAGAAGTGGATTTATATTCAGAGGCTACTCAGTCCAGCATACGCTATGTAGAAGCAGTTGAAAATGCATTGAAACATGCCCGTAAAGACTTAGATTATGAAATTGAATAAAACTCAGTCGCAATATGGTATATTTTATCGGCAGGAAAATATAAGTAATTATAGAATAATGTATATATGTGATTGAACAACTTTTTAATAAATTACATTAATGAAGTGACATACATAGGTAGTAAAAATTATTAATTCTTATGTTACAGTTGTTACATTAATTAAAATATCAAATGATGAAAGGGAGGGGTTATTATTAATTGTTCAAATATAGAGGAAAATAAAGCAAACTGCACCTGTACCTATACTTCCTGTTCAAGATATGGCAATTGTTGTGCCTGTGTTGCCTATCATAGAAAAAGAAATGAATTACCCGGGTGTTTATTCTCACCTGAAGCAGAAAGAACCTATGACCGCTCTGTTGAGAATTTTATACAGGATAAATCCTAGTTGTATTTAATTTATGTTTTTGTTAATTGCTATAGGGTGTTTTCACGGATATAAATAATAAAATTAGATATATAAAAAACTGTTGATTCTTAATTTGTCAACAGTTTTTGTATTTTTAATAGTAAAAATAAAACTTTATTGAATAACTATAATTATTAATTGTTTTAGACTATTTTTAATGATATCAATTTTACTAAATGAAAAAATATACAGTCCCAATAAGGAAATTATCCTATTTAGCAGGAATTATATTTATTTTGATGAATTATATAAATACACAGAATAAATTGGTAATAGTAATAATTTTTGATATATTTTACTGGCTGGAGGAATCAATGATAAACTTTGCTATTAAAAGTTCCTTTAAAAAAATAATAAAAAGTATAATGGACTTTGTAAAAATAAATATTCCTGATAATTACAAAAGACAATTCCAGGAAAAAATCGATAAACTCAATTACCACAGAATTAAGTTTATTACTGGTGTTTTGTTTTTGATGGGAATTATATTTGTTATTATAGGTATTGGTTATTATTACAGGATACTGTATATAGCTTTTACTTTGTTTATGTTGATATGTTTATGTCTGTTTTTGCTGATAAGACCTGGAGGTCGTTTTTTTCTAGTACTTAAATTTATTTATCAATATATAATGCCTATGATTTTAATGGTCTGGGGGATATGCTTATCATTTTTAGACCATCATCTGATAGCATATTTAATAACAATTTTTCTTATTTCCTTGATTTTATTAATAAAACCTTTAAAAATGTTTATTATTTATCTGATACCATATGTATTTTTCATTATATTGGCACCTAACTATTTTTCTTATAGATTGTTATTGAGTTATTATATTAATATATCAGTAATGTTAATTTTCGGGTTGATTATTAGTAATATGTTTTTAAAGTCTAAACTTAAAAACTATCTTAACCAGCAAAAAATAAAAGATAATAATGACAAGTTAAAAGTTATTAATAAGAAGCTGGCTAAACGTACAGCACACATAAAATCTATATTAAATAATGCAGGTCAGGAATTTATTTCTTTTGGTAAAGATTTAATAATTAGACAGGATTATAGTTCAGAATGTAAGGGGATTTTTTTTGATGACCTTAATAATACTTATTTTCCCGATTTATTATACCCGGATAATGAAGAACAAAGAGAATTAATAATTAAAATATTAAAACGAGTTGCAGGTGTGGAAGAAGAAGAAAGAGATGTTTATTTATCTTTATTTCCGGATGAAATTAGTGTAAATAATAAGAATTTAAAAATTGAGGTTAAAATCATTAATAATATTGAAGACCTTAGTTATATGGTGATTATTACAGATATTACTGAAAAACGCACACTGGAAAATAAGATGGAAGAAGAAAGACGTACATTAAAGATGGTTGTTAAAGCAGTGGTCTCATATGATGATTTTTTCACATGTATTAGAGAATATAGAAAGTTTTGCAAGGAAAATATCTATAATATCATAGAAAATTCAGATAATACGGAGGCTGCTTTATCTAAAATATTTAAAAGAATACATACTTTTAAAGGTGATTTTAGCCAGCTTAATATGTTGGAGGCTGCAGAGCGGTTACACAAGTTTGAAGAGGAGTTACACTATTTAAATAAGCAAGGTGAGTCTATTAGCAAATCAAGCTTGAAGAATACTTTCAGGAAAGAAAATATGCTGGACTGGATTAAAAAGGAATTTAATCTGCTAAAAGATGTTTTAGGGGATCAGTTTTTCAATAAAGAAGGTATTTTAATGATAGAATCATCCAAATTAGTCGAGATCGAAAAAAAGATGGTACAGTTTCTATCACAAAGGGAATGTCAGGTTTTAATACCAGAACTGAGAAAGTTGCGTTATAAACCATTTTCTAATCTTCTGGAAAGTTATAAAGATTATTTGAAAAAATTATCTTTAAAGTTAGAAAAGCCTATTAATCCTCTTGTGATTGAGGGGGGCGACATGTTAGTTGACCCTGATGTTTATTGTGATTTTGTTAAATCTCTGGTTCATGTATTTAGAAATATAATGGATCATGGAATTGAATCTACATTTGAAAGAATGGTTAATGAAAAAGAAGATGAAGGAAATATTGCTTGTAATGTTAAAGAAAACAATTCCAGCATTATTTTAAAAATAAAAGATGATGGAGCCGGGATTGATAGTGATAAAATTAAGAGTACAGCA
Organism: Halothermotrichaceae bacterium; assembly: GCA_048623215.1. Lineage (GTDB taxonomy): Bacteria > Bacillota > Halanaerobiia > Halanaerobiales > DTU029 > JBMCBT01. The sequence goes on along the minus strand of JBMCBT010000001.1, from coordinate 56,264 downwards.
TTAAAGAAAGGCTTTATTAATAAGACAGAATATGAATCTATTACAGATAAAGAGGCAGTTATGTTAATATTTAAAGATAAATTTACTACCCGAAATGAAGTAAGTAAGCTTTCAGGAAGAGGAGTTGGACTGGCTGCTGTTAAAAATGAACTGGATAAACTTGGGGGTAGGGTAGAAGTTATTACTCAAAAAAATAAAGGCACTACTTTTGAGTTTACGCTACCATACAATAAAATAGATTCAGCTCTTGATATTTCACCTGTAAAGACGATGAATTATCTGGTAAAAAGAACAAAAGAGTATTTAATATCTGATTTAAATGTGAATTTTGATATCTTTAAAGAAACCAAAATTACTTTTACAGAGAAACTTAACTTAAATTATTTTACTATTTCTATTAGAGTAAAAGGGCTTATACATTATATGTTCATATTAAGTGCAGATGAAAAATTCGCCAGCACAGTTTTTGATAATATTTTAATAGATAATGAAATGGAATATAAAGAAGAATATTTAATCGATTCTATTGCCGAGGTGTCAAACATTATACTCGGTAATTCCATTAAGATGTTATTTGGTGATGATGAAGTTGTTTTTATGGAAACACCCCTTACAATTTCATCACAGATAGCATCTATTTGTACTGAATCGAGTATATATAAATATGAGCTATTTTCTGATAGAGGCAATATAACTCTAGGTTTATTGGAACTGAATTAACAGGAGGGATCTTAATGGCAACTGTATTGGTAGTGGACGACTCTTTTGTTATGCGTAACAATTTAAGAAGAATTTTTGAAAAGGCAGGACATGAAGTAGTAGCTGAAGCCGCTAATGGAAGGCAGGCAGTATTGAGTTTTACTAAATATAATCCTGATATAATAACAATGGATATTTCAATGCCTGTTATGGATGGCATTGAAACAACTAAAAAGATTACTAAAAATAGTAAGAATGCAAAAATAATCATCGTAAGTGCTTTTGACCAGAGAAAAAAAGTTTTTGAAGCAATAGAAAATGGTGCAAAACATTATATAATAAAACCTATAACTAAAATTAAGGTATTAGATGTTTTAGAAAAAGTATTATCTATGAGCCCCACAAAACAGGATAGCAAAAAAAATGCAGCCGAGGGAAAAAATAGTACTAAAAATAGCTGATTTACAGCTGTTAGCTATAATATTAAAAATATTAAAAAAAATTTATGTAGATTGAAGGATTTTTTGATAATTTGTCAAACTATATCTATATAACAATTTATGTTAATTGACAGCTGTATGTGATTATCAGGGTATATATTTTTTGAAAGGGGTGCTGGTATGAAGAAAAAATTAGTAAATAAACTGAAAAATTTTTCAGTGATAAAATCATTTAACAGACGTTACAGAATGAAGATAGGTACAAAATTGATTATCTGGTTTTTAATCTTAAGTATTATTCCACTTGGTATAGTTGGTTATTATACATATGATAGATCACGGAATGCACTGGAGACCAGAGCAGGTATTTTCAGTAATCAATTGGTAAATCAGATTAAACTTAATGTAAACTCACAGATGTTGGCTATGGAGAATGCAACAAAACAAATAGTGAGTAATCAGGATGTGATGGATGCTCTTGCTATATCAGAATTTGACAGTGTATCTGAAAAAGTAGAAAAGCAGAATTTAATTAACAATTCTATAAGTCAAATTATAAAATCATATGCAGAAATTGAAGGTGTTATAATACATAGGAATGATGGACGGCATAATTTTGATGGAGAATATACACCTGCCCATTTAGAGTCTAATTTAGGTGGAGTTGAATTTGAAGATACAGAGATATACCAGAAAGTAAAAGATACAGGTGGGCAGGCAGTCTGGTACAAACACCTTGGCGAAACTACAGCATCAGGCCAAAATATTATTGATGGTGCGTATTTGATGCGTAATATAAAAAACATGAGGAAGTTTAAAGATATAGGTATATTAGTATTTGTAATTAGCCCTGATTTTTTAGAGGATATATTTAATGAAGTTAATATAGAAGCTGATAGCTCAATTTACTTAATGAATGAAGATCAAAATCTTTTATTTAGCAATAAAAGAATTGATGAAGCTGAAGCAGTATTAACTGATGATTATAAAGAGGCTGTTTTTACTCAGATGAATAAACAGCAGGAAGCAGAAGATGAAGAAGGAGAAGCAGAAGCAGATCCTAAAGATTATTTTACTTATGGTGATAATCTGGTTTCTACTAAAGTATTAAGCAATGGCTGGGTACTGGCTATGGATATGCCGCGCCAGGATTTAATAGGAGAAATTGAAGAAATTAGATTTAATGTTCTTTTAGTAGGACTTCTTTGTGTAATTATTGCCATTATAGTAAGTTACTTCATTGCCCGTAGTGTATCAAAACCATTACAATATATTATGGGGCTTATGGAAAAGGTTAAAGAAGGTGACCTGACAGTAAAATCTGGAATTAAAGGTGAAAATGAGTTAGGAAAATTATCACAGGCATTTAATTCTATGATAGCAAATGTTAAACAGCTGATTATTGAAAGCCGTAAGACCGGGCAGACAGTTGTAGAAAATACTAATATTGTAAAAAGGGTTTCTGAAGAATCATTATCTTCTACCCAGGAAGTATCCAATGCTATAGAAGGAATTTCTGAAGGTGCAGTGAAACAGTCAACTGAGGCACAGAAAAGCATTGATGCTATGGAAAAACTTGCTGACAAGATCAATAATGCTTCACAGCGTATTACCGACATACTAAATACTACCCGTGAAGTTAAAGAACACGGCAGTAATGCTACAGATACTATCAAACAGTTAAATAGAAAGACTCTTAAAACAGCAGAGGTATCAGAATTAATCAGAGAAGATATTCAGGAATTAAATAATAAGGTAGAAGAGATAGTAGATATTGTTAGTGTTATACATGAGATCAGTGAACAGATTAATCTGCTTTCACTTAATGCTTCTATAGAGGCAGCGCGTGCGGGAGAGCACGGCCGTGGTTTTGCAGTAGTTGCTGAAGAGATAAGAGACCTTGCTGACCAGACAAATAAATCAACAACAGTTATTGAAGATATAATTAATAAAATACTTACTAAGACTCAGAGCACAGCCAAAGAGGTTAATAAAGCTGATGAAATCTTTAAAGAACAGCAGTCAACGGTTAGTGATACTGAAGAAGTCTTTAATAGTATCCTGGATGCACAGGAATTGATAATAGAAAATATTAATAAAATAAATAATGCGATAGATGATATAGATAAAAACAAAGAAAATACAATGCAGGAAATTATGAGTATGGCTTCAATTGCTGACCAGTCAGCTGCTTCTACAGAAGAAGTTTCAGCTATCAGTCAGCAGCAGACAGCTTCTGCAGACCAGCTGGCCAATTTAGCAGCAGAACTGGAAGAAGTTGTTGGTAATCTAAATCAGGTATTAAATGAATTTAAAGTAGATTAAAATTACGACATAATAAAAAAATCAGGAAGGCAGTTAAACTGCCTTCCTTTTTAATATTTAAAGCGAAACTAATATATAATAATTTATATATAGCTGCAATAGAGGCAGCAATAATTGACATATGACCAAAACACTGTTATAATTTTCATAATTAATTGTATATGGAGGGATAGCAATGTATGAATTAAAAGAAGATAAACTTCAGTTAAATCACGGCAGTATTAATAAAGGAATAATTGCTGTGGCGAGTGGAAAAGGTGGTGTAGGCAAATCTACAGTAACAGTTAATCTGGCTGCATCTTTTAAAAATCTTGATAATACTGTAGGAATAATTGATGCAGATATACATGGTTTCAGTATACCTCGAATTATCGGTCTTAAAGAAAAACCTCAGCCTTTAAATGAAAAAGAAATTAATCCTCCTGAAGCAGATGGTATCAAGATAATGTCTATGGGCTCGTTTGTAGCAGAGGAAGACCCAGTAATCTGGAGAGCTCCATTATTATTGGGAGCTTTACAGCAATTTATGCAGGATGTACATTGGGGGAAATTAGATTACTTACTCCTGGATCTTCCTCCAGGCACTGGCGATATGGCTTTAAATATAATGCAGAAACTACCACATGCTCAGATACTGGTAGTTACTACCCCACAAATTACGGCTACCAGTGTTGCTGGTCGGATAGCCAGAGCAGCTGAAAAATTGAATATAGATGTTACTGGTGTAATAGAGAATATGTCCTATTATCAATGTCCTGACTGCGGTCGTAAAGAATATATTTTCGGACAGGGCGGTGGACAAAAATTAGCTGACCAGTTGGATACTAAATTGCTGGGAGAACTACCTTTATTACCTGAAGTAAGAAAAGGTGGAGACCAGGGGTTACCTGTTGTTGATAATCAGCCTGATTTGAATATTTCCAGAAATTATAATAAAATAGCAGAAAGAATAGTGCAGTTTCAAAAGAAGTTTGATCCTGATAAACAGGCGGTGAAACCAGAAGCCTAAAGCTTGTTTTTAAAAAAATGGGGGAGAGTCTAATGGTAAGGCCTACTAAAGAAAGAAGAGTTGAGTTTATACCGAAAATAAAATATTTTAAGCCCAGTGGTATTCCACTTAGAGAGATTGAAGAAATACGCCTTTCTATAGAAGAAATTGAGGCTGTTCGCTTAAAGGACCTTAAAGGCCTAACACAGGAGGAAGCTGCAGGCAAGATGAATATATCTCGTCCTACTTATCAGCGGGTTTTAACTGAGGCCCGTAAAAAGATAGCGGAGGCTTTGATTAAAGGCAAGGCTATCAGGTTTGAAGGTGGAGACTATAAGCTGGCTGAGTATCTGGACTGTGAAAAATGCGGCAGCAGATTTCGGCGTAAATTCAGGCATAGGGGAGGCAGTGGTAATATAAACTGCCCTGACTGTGAGTAAATATTATAAACCGGGGTATTAAGCCCCGGTTTATTGAAATATACGTTATATGATATTTTAATCTTTTATTGAAAAATCAGTCTCATAATGTAATTACAATAATAATGTGAGATTGTTTTTGGCTATATCTATATGTCTTTTATTTACCGCTATTTTTATCTAATAAATCTAGAAACTGATTATAGTTTAAGGAACCGGTATGTTTACCAATTATTATCCCATTTTCATCAAGGGCAAAAGTAGTAGGTATTCCCCGTGCCAGATATTTATTGCCTATACTACCGTCTTTATCAAGTCCTACAGTAAAATAGTGGTTGTTTTTTTAGCATATATTCACTGACAATATCTTTGTTCTCTTTAGCATTTACAGCCAGTATATTGATGTACTTGTGTTCAGCAAATAATTTTTGTATTTCAGGCATTTCTTCCCGGCAGGGAGGACACCAGGTAGCCCAAAAATTAAGCAGTGTTTTTTGCTCTGGAGGTCACTTAAGGATATCTTATCTCCATTTAATTTTTCTAATGTAAAAGATGGAGCCTTATCACCAATATCTTCAACCTGTGAGTTTTCATTGAATAAATAGCCATTATAAAAAAGGTAAAAGATAATAGATGTCGAAATTAGGATAATACCAACTATGATATAAAGTTTTTTATTCTTCATAGAATTACTCACTCCTTTTTCCCTGTATAAAATATTTAATTTGAATATACCACTAAGATGGATTCCCAAATTGATATATCCATAACTTCACTCCTTTAATATATAATATATAATATATCATATTTATAATTTCATACTTTAGAGTAAAATAGGTTTTTTAAAAATAACAAATTTAAGCTAACTGTTATAATGGCAAAGAGTTTTTAATTTAGTTAATTGAAATTAAGGGGGTAAATCTGACGGAATGCAAAAAACAGAAGGAGGGATAATATGAAATTAAAGAAAGCCGTGTTCTTTTTACTGATAGTATTAATTTTCAGCTTAATATTACCTAACTTTAATAGAGTGGAAGCAAGTGAGAGAAATAGCCAGGACTGGAAAATGATAATGGAAAAAATATATGGTTTTGATTTTAACGACACACTGTCAGAAAATATTAAAAAAATAAATAATGAAGATACTAAAACTGTTAAAATAAAAACAGGTGTTTTAAAAGATGATGGAGTCAAGAATATTAGTTTTAGTTATAATGATGAACAGGATAAAGTAACAAAACTTTTGATTTTAGCAGGATTGCCTGGTTCACCTTTTGATTCAGCAGTAAAGTTGTATAGTGATTATGTTGGGAAACCTTCTGGGGAGCATATATATTTATTGAATGGCTCCTATACATCAGGAGCTTTAGCTCAGTATGCAGCAGTTATGTCGGAAGGATTTGTGAGGTATAAAGTAGTTAATTATAATTCTTATGGAATAAAAAGATTACTAAAGTTTAGAGGTAATGAATTTTTGGGATATTCTATTGGTTTATTGCATTTTGTAGATGATAAAATTAATAATAATGATAATTGTGAAACCATATTAAATGCTTTGATAAATAAAGGAATTATAAAAGATGGGAATATAAGCATGGAATATAGAAGATTAGCCGGTGAAGGACTAAATATAGATAAATTAAAAAAAGCTCTTGTTGAAGTGTTTACAGAAGTTCTGGATTTTGAGGAAGAAGAGATAAAAGAACTAGTTGATAGTAATTTTAATTATAAAATAGTAACACGCAAGATGGTTTTGATTGATAGATATCGAGATTATTTAGAAAAAAGAGAATCAGATAATGAAAAGATTACAAATTTTATATTATCTTCTAACATAGAATCAAAAATATTACAGAATATAGGAACTACTTATGTTGTTGATGATAATTTTGATACACGGATTAATTCAGAGCAGGAAAACATAATACAGTGGAATAAGGTATTAAATAATGATTTGAATAAAAATAGTGATGATATAGTTGAAATATTTACTCCTTTTATTTTGTTAAAAGAAAAAGGAAATGGAGAAATGGCTGTGAATATGAATGGAGAAAAACCTGAAACAGGTGAGATGACCAATAATCTTAGTTTGGATTATTTACGGTCAGTGATAAAAGATATTATCCTTGGGTTAAAAAAGGAGGACCAAGAATTAGTAAATATTTTATATACATATCATGAAAAAGGACAGGATGAATTGATATTGGAAATTATAAAGGATGTATTAAGACATAGTATTCAAGTTCGGACAAATAAGGTTGACTCTGAGAAATATGACTTTAAAAGCCAGTATATTAAAGATAATAAAGAAGTACTTGAAAAGGGATCTCAAGCATACATATTGGATAAATCAATTTTGGATCAATTAAATTATAAACTGCATGATTCAGAAATTTATGATTTGTGGAAATGGGAAACAAAAGATAACAAAAAATATTTGGTATTAGGTAGTACTACCGATAAAGAATTAATTGTTGAGTATTTGGTCAATTATGGAGAATGGATTAATAATAAACAGGTAAGATTAAAGAAGTTAAAATAAAACTACTACCTCACTAAGTAATATACCAGATAAGCTTTAATTTCTTGAAGTAATTCAACCAATCATGGTATACTTAAATTGGAGGAGACCTTAATGAAAAAAATAGGTTTTAAGGTATTTGTAGCTATTATTATAATCAGTATATTTTTTGTATTATACCATTTACATATATTAGCATTTACTGAAAATAAGGCTTACAATTTATTAACTATATCTAAATTTATAACAAAAATGCATATGACAGATAGCACTATCAGTGATGTTGTAATAGTTGAACTTGATGATCAAACTCTTGAAAAATATAATAACTGGCCCCTGAATAGAAAATATTATGCAGATGCAGTTGATATTCTTGAAAATGAAGGAGTTAAAGCAATTGGTTTTGACATTATGCTGTCAGATAGAGGAACCAGAGAGAATGATACTATTTTGGCAGAGCATTTTGCCGGGTATGATAATATAGTATTACCTGTCAGGCCAGAATTAAAGATGGAAAGAAGTGCATCACAAAATTTTATTCAGAGAGTTAATAAAATTAATAAGCCTTTACCTGAATTTGCAGAAAATGTAAGTCTGGGGCATATTGCATTTATACCGGATTCAGAGGGTATTATCCGCAGTCTTCCCCTGAAATTCAAACACAGAGGTAAGGTTTATAAAGCATTAAGCCTTGTATTAGCTGAGACAGCCGGATATGAGGTTAAAACAAATAATAAAAAAAGTATATTAATTAATTTTTCTGCAGAGCAAATAATACCCAGGATATCTTTTAAAAACTTATTATCAGGCAATTATAGTGATGTTAATTTAAAAGATAAAATTATTTTAATTGGTGCAACTTCCACTTCTTTAAATGACTATTATATGACATCCTTATCACGCTTTGGACCTATGGCAGGTGTTGAGATACACGGACAGGCTATTAATAATTTGATAAAAGGGAATTATATTAATAGGCTTCCACATTTCTATAAATTGATATTGTTAATGATTCTGACAATTATTTTTGCTATAATATTTAGAATTGTTTCTCCGGCCAGATCAAAATATATACTAATAAATGGTTTACTAGGATATCTAATTGTTAGTTTTATTGCCTTTTATAATTTCAACTTTTTTATAGATTTTTTGACTCCGGCAGTAATAATACTGCTTTTATATGGAATGAATCTATTATACTGGTATTTATTCAGTGAGAAAGAAAGACAAAAACTGGTTAATATATTTGATAAATATATTTCAAAAGATGTGATGCAGGAATTATTAAACAATCCTGGTTTAGTTAAATTAGGTGGGGAACAGGTAAAACTGACAGTATTATTTGCAGATATAAGGGGATATACTGCTTATTCTGAAGGTAAAAGTCCTGAACTGATGGTTGAAGAATTAAATGAGGTTTTTACTCAAATAAATAAAAAGATTTTTAAAAATAAAGGTACGCTGGATAAGTATCTGGGAGATGGAGTAATGGCATTTTTTGGAGCACCACTACCTATAGAAGAACATTCAGTGAATGCTGTGAAAACTGCACTGGAAATCATGAACTTAAACCTATCTTTTAAACTGGGAATAGGAATCAATACTGGACAGGCTGTAGCTGGAAATATCGGCTCCAGAGAGAGGATGGAGTATACTGTAATTGGTGATAGTGTAAATAAAGCAGCACGGTTTGTAGAAATTGCTGGCCCAGGAGAAGTTATTATTGGAAAAAGTACTTATAAGAGTTTGTCCATAGATTATAAAAATCGGGATTGGATTAAAGAAATGAGAAAAGTTCGGAATATTAACCATGAAACAATATTATATCGGCTTAGAGGGGAGGATAAAATAAAATGAAAAAAATCTTATTTATTTTTATGATCTGCTGTCTGGTTGCAATTCCTTTTATCAGAGTATATAGTGAATCAAGTAATAATAATATAACAATAAAAATAACTAAAGTGGAAGGGACAGTTGAGAGGAAAATTGAAGAAACATTTTTGGGACTGGTGGATAAGACTGAATGGAAGCAGCTTGCTGAGGATGATAAAATAAAACCAGGTGACCAGATACGTGTTGGTGATAATGGGAGTTTAGAACTCTATTATGAAAACGATATATATATCAAAGTAGATAGTAATAGTGAGTTTGTAATAGGTGAAAGTGGTGAAGTTGAAAAAAAATCTCAGTCAATTAAATTAAAACTGGGTCGGATATGGGCAAAAGCAAAAGGGGCCTGGGGAGATTTAACCAAATTTGAAGTTAAGACTCCTACAGTGGTTGCCGGTGTCCGCGGAACCTTATTTTCTGTAGAAGTTGATAACAAGGAATCTATCCTTTCAGTAAAAGAAGGAATAGTTGAATTTAAAGATAGTAAAACCGGCAATAAGAAATTAGTTTTTCAGGATGAAGTCAGTACAGCCAGGGATGGCAAGATAGAAAAACGAGAAATGAACAATAAAGAAAAACAAAAATGGAATCAGGAAAAGCTTAACAAATGGCTGGAAAATGTCAGGAAGAGAATTAATAATAAGCCGACTAATCCAGGTAAAAGTAATAAACCGGAAAACCCTGCTGATAATAAAGATACCCCGGCAAAAGATAATGCAAGTGATGAAGCTAATGATAATGCAAGTGATGAAGCTAATGATAATGCATCATTTAAGGATGATGATAACGAAAATAAGAATGATAAAGATGTTCCGGCCAGTGAGAATGACAATGAAAACGATAATGATAATTCCGGTAATAATACCAGTGATAATGCTCTATTTAAATTATGATAGAGGTAGTGCGGGCATTTAAAGTTTGCATGCAAACCTCATGTGCTTGCTCCGGGTATGGTCAAGAAGATTGTGGCAAAAAAGAGATGGTTTTTACCTGAGGTGGTGGTAAACAATTTTGGAATTAACTAGCATTCCATTTTTCGCAAGTCTTAATGATGAACAGTTGTCTATACTAAAAGAAATAGTAAGAGAAATTGACTGTCAGTCTGGAGAAATATTATTTTTAGAAGGAGAATCATCAGATGCTTTTTATCTTGTGTTAATTGGTGAGATAAGAATTGTAAAAGGAACGACTGATGGCAAAGAAAAAATACTTGATATTATGACCAAGGGTGATTTTTTTGGTGAAATGGGAGTACTTGAAGCAAAGACACGTTCAGCTTCTGCTTATGTGAGAAAAAAGTCCAGGCTGTTGGTTATTGAAAAAGATGATTTTGTTAAGGTTTTAAAAGACAACCCGGAGATTGCTCTCAAAATTATAGTAGAGTTAAGCCGCAGGCTCCGCTGGGCCAATAAAGAAATAGAGGGGCTGGCATTTTATGATGTGGAGACCAGACTTAAAAATTTATTTTTACGGTTAGCCAAAAAAAGCGAAGACGAAATGATAATAAGTAGAAAACTAACCCATCAGGTGATGGCAAAATATATTGGTGCCTCCCGGGAAACTGTTACCAGGCTAATAAATAAAATGGAAGATAAAGCGCTGCTGGAAATAAAGAAAAATAAGATTATGTTAAAAAATATGGACAGATGGTGAGCTATATTATAAATAAACCGCCTATTAGGCGGTTATTTTTCTTTTGATAATTTTTTATAAAGGGGATATAATGTTAAAGAAAGGAGGAATTATTTATGTCTAAAAAAGAATATAAGGAAAAAAATGCCTGGTTGGAGATGGAAGAGGTTGAAGTTGATGAAATATTTAAATTTAATCAGGAATATAGTGATTTTTTAAGTAGTAATAAGACTGAGAGAGAATTTGTTAAAACAGCAGCAGAAATGCTGGAAGGGGAAGGTTTTGCCAATATAGAAGAGATTTCAGCACTTTCTACAGGAGATAAAGTTTATAAAATAAATCGCGATAAAGCTATTATTGCAGCAGTAATTGGAAAAAAACCGCTGACAGATGGTATCAAAATTGTCGGAGGACATATAGATTCTCCCAGGATAGATTTAAAACCAAATCCTCTATATGAAGAAAGTGAACTTACCTATTTTAAAACACATTATTATGGTGGTATTAAAAAATATCAATGGGTTAGTATACCACTGGCATTACATGGAGTAGTAGTCAGGGAAGATGGGACAAAAGTAAAAGTTAATATTGGCGAAGATGAAGATGACCCGATTTTCTACATAAGTGATTTACTGCCACATCTGGGGAAAGACCAGATGCAGAAAAAGATGAGTGAGGGTATAAGCGGAGAACAGCTCAATCTTGTTATTGGAAGTATACCTTATCAAGCAGAGGAAGATGATAAGGAAAAAGAAAAAGTCAAAAAAGCTGTGCTTGACCTGTTAGATGAAAAGTATAATATTAACGGAGAAGATTTAATTAGTGCTGAATTGCAGATTGTTCCAGCTGTGAAGACACGTGATGTTGGTTTTGATAGAGGTCTACTTGCCGGTTACGGCCATGATGATAGAGTATGCAGCTATACAGCACTTAGAGGTCTAATTGATGTTGACCAGCCGCAGTATACAGCAATGGCTTTACTGGTTGATAAAGAAGAGATAGGAAGTATGGGCAGCACAGGTATGCAGTCCCGTTTTTTTGAAAACACAGTAGCCATGATACTTGATTTAAATAGTGCAGAGTACTCAGAACTGATGGTTAGAAAGACACTGGAAAATTCCCAGGCTTTATCGGCAGATGTTAATGCAGCCTATGACCCTACTTTTCCAGATGTATATGAAAAAAACAATTCTTCATTTCTGGGTAAAGGAGTAGTCATAACTAAATATACCGGAGCCAGAGGTAAAGCAGGTTCATCTGAAGCTACAGCAGAGTTTGTTGCTGCTATTCGTTCTCTTTTTAATAATGCAGGTGTAATCTGGCAGACAGGAGAATTAGGAAAAGTAGATAAAGGTGGAGGGGGAACTATTGCTCAATTTATGGCAAATTATAATATGGATGTTATAGACTGTGGACCGGCAGTTATGTCGATGCACTCTCCCTATGAAGTAGTTAGTAAGGTGGATGTTTATAATACATACCTGGCCTATAATGTTTTTTTTGAAAAATAAGAATGAATATAAAACATTCAAAAAAATATAAAATCCTCAGCATGAATATAAAACCTTCAGTATGAAAAAATAAACTATAGGATTTGTAAAATATTTAACATAAATCAGGCTGAAATCTGATTATAATAAAATTGAAATAATGATTTTGGTACTGAAGGGGTGATAAAATGGCTAAAATAAATGAAGAAGAACAGGTAAAGATTAAGAATTTGTTCGAAGAAAGGCTGGAAAACAATGTTAACATTCTTTTTTTCACAAAAAAAGAAGACTGTGAATACTGTAGTGATACCCAGGAAATACTCAGCGAAGTAACTGCACTGGACGAAAGGATAAATCTGGAAGTACATTTACTGGGTGATGATAAAGCAGTAGAAATGGGTATAGACCGTGCTCCGGCAACTATCTTTGTTGATAATGAAGGCAATGATATGAATGTGCATCTTTATGGGATACCATCAGGTTATGAGTTTAATACATTAATAGAAGATATTGTAGAGATATCTAAAGGAACTGTTGATTTGCCGGAAGATGTAAAAGAAAAATTAAAAGGTATTAATAAAGAGGTTCTTTTACAGGTTTTTGTAACTCCAACCTGTCCTTACTGTCCTCGTGCAGTCAGGGTTGCACATCAAATGGCAATGATTAATCCAAAAATAAAAGCCGAAATGGTTGAATCGGTTGAATTTAAAGACCTGGCAGAAGAATATAATGTATCTGGTGTTCCTAAAACTATAATTAATAAGGGGAAGGCCGAACAGGTTGGAGCAGTACCAGCGGAAGCTGTTCTGGACAAAATAAGGGAGACAATCTAGTCAGTTAGACAAAAATAGTAAATATATTAAATTATAATAAAAAATAATAAGGGGTGAAAAATATGGCTGATGTAAAAGAAGTTACAGATGGTAATTTTAATAAAGAAGTATTAAAATCCGATAAGCCAGTACTGGTTGATTTCTGGGCAGAATGGTGCGGCCCCTGCCGGATGGTAGGACCGGTTGTTGAACAGATTGGAAAAGAATATGATAATGTTACTGTCTGCAAATTGAATGTAGATGAGAATCAATCCACTGCTTCAAGGTATGGTGTTATGAGCATTCCAACATTAATATTATTTGAGGATGGAAAAGTAAAAAATAAAGTAACAGGCTATATGCCAAAACAGAGTCTGGTCAGCAAACTGGGTATAGGATAAAAACTTTCATATTAATATAAGAAGTATATAATAATTATAAGCAGCAGGGCAAAAACCTCTGCTGCTTTTTTAGTGTTTCACAAACTGGAATATTTATGATATAATCAAATTGAAATTTTACTTTATTATAGGTAGGAGGTAGCTTTTAATGAAAAAAATATTAATTATATATTCTACTGAGGGAGAACTGGACGAGGTTGTTCGTGGTATAGAAAAGGGGGCTTCTGCTAATGGTCATCAAATAGATGTTTTAAGCACTGATGAAAAGCCCCAGACTTTATCTTTTCATCCTTATGATCTGGTTCTGGTTGGAAGCCCCACTAAAGGTCTATTTAAGGGTAAAATCGCAGGAGATATTGACCCATTTCTTAGAGACTGTAAAAGAACAGAAGCACAGGATGCAGTAGCATTTGTAACCCCCAGATTTTTTGCTACTACCAAGTCGCTCAAAAAGTTAATGGGGGTTTTAGAAAAACAGGGTTGTTTTGTTAAAAATTTTGTTAGTCTCAAAACAAAGGTTGATGCCTTTGACTTTGGGAAAAAACTATAAATATCTACTAAAATAACCGAGTATTATACCCTGTAAAGAAAAAATATCTACTCTTGTAAAAAATAATTGAATATTATATAATATTAGGAAAAGGTGCCGCAGTATAAAAAGGCAGAAAACTGTGGCTTTTTATTTTGCCTAGAGAGGTTTTTTTATGAAAAAAAAGATAGGTTTAAATATTAGTAATACTCAATTTTTTATTGATAGTGAGGATATAGATAATATTACATATCAATCTCAGGGTTTATTATATTTGAAAAATAATAAATATTATCTTATTTATAATAATAATACACAGGGGTTTGCCGGCAGCCGCACCAAAATAAAGATAAATTATAAGGGTCAAAAAGTTTCTTTATTAAGAGACAGGCCTGCTCAGTTAAGACAGTTTTTTGAGGAAGGTAAAAAGTTAAAAGGATTTTATCAAATAAATGCCGGTAAAATCAAACTGGAAACCTATACATCTGAAATTGATATCAATATAAAGAAAAACAAAGGGGATTTATTTATTAAGTATAGTTTGTTTTTTAATGGTCAACCTACTAATAAAAACCAGTTAAAAATTAATTGGGAAATAAAAGGGGTAGAGTAGGTATTGATAAAGGAAATATTTCTTTCTTTAATAACCGGTTTTATAGTTGGGATAATTTTTTCTTTTTTTAAACTACCAATACCAGCACCACCTGCACTAGCTGGTGTTGCCGGTATAGTTGGTATTTATTTAGGTTATGTATTTATAAAAACATTTTTTTTATAATAAGGGGGTTTATAATGGGAACAAAGTATATTTTTGTAACTGGAGGTGTAGTATCAGCTCTAGGTAAGGGTATTACAGCTTCATCATTGGGAAGACTGCTCAAAAGTAGAGGTCTGAAAGTTAGTATACAAAAGTTTGACCCATATATTAATGTTGATCCAGGAACTATGAGTCCATACCAGCATGGAGAAGTATTTGTAACTGACGATGGTGCAGAAACAGACCTGGATTTAGGTCATTATGAAAGATTTATTGATGTGAA
This sequence comes from Halothermotrichaceae bacterium, assembly GCA_048623215.1. Lineage (GTDB taxonomy): Bacteria > Bacillota > Halanaerobiia > Halanaerobiales > DTU029 > JBMCBT01. Next base: position 41,078 of record JBMCBT010000001.1, on the reverse strand, counting down.
TTTAAGTCAAAACAATAATGTAACTACAGGCATGATCTACGGCAGTGTTATCCGTAAAGAGCGAAGAGGGGATTATCTGGGAGCTACTGTTCAAGTTATTCCTCATATTACTGATGAGATAAAAAGCAGGATTACCCGGGTAGGGCGTGAAACCGATGCTGATGTAGTCATAACAGAAATTGGTGGTACTATAGGTGATATAGAAAGCCTGCCTTTTATAGAAGCTATCAGGCAGCTAAAAAGTGATTTAGGAAAAGAAAATATTTTTTACTTACATTGTACGCTTGTGCCCTATATCGCAACTGCCGGTGAATTAAAGACAAAACCTACACAGCACAGTATTAAAGAATTAAGAAGTATTGGTATACAACCTGATGCAGTGGTCTGCCGTTCAGACCGCGCATTAACACAGGAAGTCAAGGATAAAATTGCCCTTTTTGGAGATATCAATAAAAATGCTGTAATTCCACTGCCTGATGCTGATCATATCTATGAAGTTCCGTTAAAACTGGAAAAAGAAAACCTGGCTACTATTGTTATTGATGAATTGGGGCTGAAAGAAAAAGTACACCAGCCTGACCTGCATGAGTGGGAAAAAATGGTTCAGAAAATGAAGAATCTGGATGATGAAGTAAAAATAGCTATTGTCGGCAAGTATGTAGAACTTCCCGATGCTTATATCAGTATAAATGAATCACTTAACCATGCCGGTGTAGTCAATGAAGCTAAAGTAGATATAGAATTTGTTTATGCCGAAGACCTTGAAGGAGAAACAGATGTTGCAGAAATATTGTATGATGCTGATGGTATATTAGTCCCAGGAGGTTTTGGTGATAGGGGTATAGAAGGCAAAATCAAAGCTATTGAATATGCCCGCACTCAAAATATACCCTATTTTGGTATATGTCTTGGTATGCAGTGTGCTGTTGCCGAATTTGCCCGGAATGTTGTGGGTTTTAAGGGTGCTAACAGTTCTGAATTTGCACCTGAAACAGATTATCCTGTAATTGACTTAATGCCTGAACAAAAAGATATTGAAGATATGGGAGGTACTATGAGACTGGGGCTTTATCCCTGTAAGTTGACTCCTGAGACTGTTAGTTATCAGGTATATAATGAAGAAATTATATATGAAAGGCATAGACACCGTTATGAGCTCAATAATGAGTACCGTAATGAATTAAAGGAAAAGGGTATGCTGCTGGCCGGGCTTTCTCCAGATGAAAAATTGGTTGAAATAATTGAAGTCAAAGATCACCCTTGGTTTGTAGGAGTTCAATTTCATCCAGAATTTAAGTCCAGGCCAAATCGACCACATCCTTTATTTGTAGGGTTTATTAGAGCTTCACTGCAGAACAAATAATCTTTAGGAGTGATATTTTGGAGCGTAACACAATCTTGCTGGACCTTGATGGAACATTATTACCAATTGATATGGATGAATTTCTGGAAAGTTATTTTAAAATTATTACCGCTCATTTTATAAATGATTTTGATTCAGATATATTTATGAAATCACTATTTTCAGCTACTGATGATATGATTAATAATAACGGCAGCAGCTATAATGCTGAAGTTTTTAAAAATTCTTTTTTTAATCTAGTAGATGTTGATGACGAAAAGTATATTATGGATAAATTCGAAAAATTTTATAAAGAACATTTTCCCGGACTAAAAGAAGAAATAACTATTGACCGGTTTGCGGAGAGATTAGTTAAAGATTTAGAAGATAAAGGTTATAATCTAGTTATAGCTACAAATGCAGTTTTTCCCAGAGAAGCAATTGAAGAAAGGCTGCGCTGGATTAATTTAAATCCTGATGATTTTATCTTTATTACCAGTTATGAAAATATGCATTACTGCAAGCCAAATCTTGACTATTATCAGGAAATACTTGATAATATTGAAGTGCCGGCAGAAAAGTGTATAATGGTCGGTAATGACCGGCAGGAAGATATGATTGCTGGTGAACTTGGTATCCAGACTCTTCTTGTAACAGATTTTTTAATTGACCGCAGTGAGGATAGTGGTATAGATGTAGACTGGAAAGGAACCAGGGAACAGCTCCTGGAATATTTTAAAAAATAATAATTAAAATATTGTATAATTAAACCCCTCTCAGGTAATAATGGTAATGTTCTGGGAGGGGTTTTTATGTATAAAAAAGATATTTATGCTGTTTTATTATTACTATTACTGCTTTTTTTGGTTATAAATAAAACTACAGCGGAAACAACTGCAAATACTTATGATGTAGAAGGGTATTTACATGAAATTAATTTTAAAAAGAACACTTTGACCATAAATGAGAAAAAATATTTAATCAGTGAAGATATTTGTATTACCAGGAATGGTCAGCATGCGTCACTACGGTCGTGTCTCCCCCTGGATGATAACTACCAGTGGGCAAAAATTAAATTGGATGAAACCGGTTCTGTCTTATTAATGGATGTTTTTTATCAGGTGGTAGAAGGTGAAGTCTGTAGTGTTTCTGAGAAGGGGTATATTTATGTGCAGGTGTTTCGTCAGAAGCCGTCAGATGCCAGAGAGCCAGAAAAATATTATGTGGAGGAATTGGTAGAGAATGATTTAATTCCAGGTTCTCATATAGTTATGATAACAGCAAATAAGACAGTATTAAAAATAATTCAATAAAATAATTCTAGCCGAAAAAGAAGGATTTTTCAAGATTATGGAGAATATTTAGGTTGAGGAGGTGAGAACCTGGTTAAGTTAATCAGGTATTAGCCATGGTTGTAGATTTATCAACTGCATTTGCAATGCGCTGTCCTGACTGTGGGCGTCTGGATGTACATCATATTAATATTTTTCAGCTTTCTGGTGACAGAAGATTAGATTTTGTCTGTGAATGTGGAACGCGTAAAGCTGTTCTAAAACGGAAAGGCAAAAAATATATCTCGATTACATATTATTGCATTATCTGTGAAAAAGAACATAGAGTGATTTTGCCGCGCGGTGTTTTTTGGGCGCGCAAACATTTAAATTCTCTGGTTTGTCTTGATACAGATTTGAATTTGGGGTATTTTGGTTCTTACAAATTAATCCGGGAAGAATTGAACCGACAGCAGGAAGAACTTGATTCCATGGCTGATGAGTTGGGCTTTGATGATTTTGCAAATCCAGAAATAATGTTGGAAATACTGGATTATTTACATGATATAGCTGCAGCCGGCGGGTTATATTGTGAATGTGGAAGCCATAATATAAATATTGAGCTCTTCTCAGAAAAATTAGAACTATCCTGTAATAACTGTAATTCAGTTAGGCAAATATCTGCATCTACTAAAGACGATTTAACGAGAATTAAAAGTCTGGATGAGATAATCATAAAATTTACTGCTGGCAAATCAAAAAATTTTTAACCCAAAAAAATACTATAAAATTATAAGGGGGAGTATATATAATGAATTTGGTTCCAATGGCTGATATTTTGAATAAAGCAAATAAAGAAGGTTATGCTGTAGGAGGATTCAATATTAATAACCTGGAGTTTTTACAGGGAATTATCTGGGCTGCGGAAGAGATGGATTCTCCGTTAATTTTACAGACAAGTGAGGGTGCTATTAGATATATTGGTATGGATTATGTAATCGGCATGGTCGAAGCCGCTGTTAAAGATACTAATATTCCTGTGGCATTACATCTTGACCATGGAAGCAGTTTTGAAGTAGTTATGAAATGTATTAGAAATGGCTATTCTTCTGTTATGTTTGACGGTTCTCATTATCCTCTGGAAGAAAATATTAAGCTTACGAGAGAAGTTGTCAAAGCTGCTCATGCTGTAGGTGTCAGTGTAGAAGCAGAATTAGGCAAACTTGGTGGTACTGAAGATGATGTATCTGTAGATGAAAAAGATGCAACATTTACAGACCCTGATGAAGCAGTAGAATTTGTTGAAAAAACAGGGGTAGATGCACTTGCTGTAGCAATCGGAACAGCTCATGGTGTATATAGTGGAGACCCTGAACTTGATTTTGACCGCCTCAAAACTATAAAGGAAAGAATCGATATGCCAGTTGTTTTACACGGTGCTTCTGGTGTGCCTGATGAAGATGTTAAAAAGGCTATTACATTAGGAATAAACAAAGTAAATGTAAATACTGCTTTCCAGCAGGCTTTTACTGCCAGGGTTAAAGAAATATTTGATGAAGATAGCTCTGTTTATGATCCGCGTAAATACTGTGGTCCTGGCCGGGAGGCAATTAAAGCAAGAGTAATTGAAAAAATAAAAACTTTAGGTAGTAATGGTAAAGCATAGATACAACCGGGTATTTCTGCTTAAACAGCAGAATATACCCTTCTCTTTTTCTTTTCGAATTTAAGCTGCGAAAACTTACTGCATTATGATAGATCAGCTTTTATTTTCTCTTCTTTAAATCTACTACTTTATATTTTGGCATAATACCCCTATTTTATCTTATTCTTATTTATATAGAAAGATATTTATATAATAATTTTATAAATAAAGAATTGTATATACGCTGTACGCTATAGTTAGCAAAAAAATATTTCAATTTTAATTTAGTTAATATGAAAGGTGGTTTCTTGATTGAATATTAGTGAATTAGAAAAAAAGACAATAACGGAGTTACATAAGGTAGCTAAAGAACTGAATGTTAGCAGTTATGCTCAGATGAGAAAAAAGGATTTAATCTTTGCAATATTAAAAAAAGAGACAGAAAAAGGTGGTAATATTTTTGCTGAAGGAGTGCTGGAAATTGTATCTGGAGAAGGATATGGTTTTCTTAGGCCTTCCAAATATGTACCCTCTGGTGATGATATTTATATTTCTGCATCACAGATCAAGCGTTTTGACTTGCGTACAGGTGATGTAGTCTCTGGACAGGTTAGAGAACCGAAGTCTAATGAAAGATATTTTGCACTTCTTAGAATTGAAGCAGTCAATTTTCAGGATCCAGAAATAGCCAAGGATAGAGCTTATTTTGAAGACCTTACCCCACTTTATCCCCAGGAGAGGCTGCAGTTAGAGACAAATAAGAATCAAATAGCTGCCCGCTTGATAGACCTAATTGCTCCAGTGGGAAAAGGGCAGAGAGGTTTGATAGTATCACCTCCAAAAGCCGGAAAAACAGTACTGCTGCAGAAAATTGCTAATAGTATCACCCGGAATGGCCCACAGGTAAAAATGATGATATTATTGATAGATGAGAGGCCGGAAGAAGTGACTGATATGAAACGTTCGGTTGATGCTGAAGTAATTAGCTCAACTTTTGATGAACCTCCGCAAAATCATTTGCAGGTAGCAGAATTGGTATTAAAAAAAGCTAAAAGGCTTGTTGAACACAAACATGATGTAGTTATACTTTTAGATAGTATTACCAGATTGGCCCGGGCTTCAAATGTTACTGTGCCGCCCAGCGGCAGGACACTTTCTGGAGGGCTTGACCCGACTGCCATGCATTTTCCCAAGAAATTTTTTGGTGCTGCCCGTAATATTGAAGAGGGAGGCAGTCTAACAATACTGGCCACTTCACTGGTAGATACTGGCAGCAGGATGGATGATGTTATCTATGAAGAATTTAAAGGAACCGGAAATATGGAAATCCATCTTGATAGACAGCTGGCTGAGCAGAGAATATTCCCTGCTCTAGACATTCAAAAATCCGGAACCCGGAAAGAAGAACTCCTGTTATCAGAAGAAGCGATAAAAACCATCTGGAATTTCAGACAGGGTATTTCCAGATCCAATACCAGAGATGTTATGAATTCAATGATTAAACAGCTTCATAATACTGATAATAATCAGGAGCTACTGGAAAACCTTAATAAGATATTTAAAAAATAAAGGCTTGTTGCATAGAAATTTTTACTATGATATAATGTAGGAGTTGAAAACGGTAGAAAGAGGTGATATTGATGAATAAAGGTATACATCCTGAATTGAAGGAGACAACTGTTGTTTGTGCCTGTGGAGCTGAGTATACAACAAAGTCTACCAAAGAAAATATACATGTTGAAGTATGCTCCAACTGCCACCCTTTTTATACTGGAAGACAGCGTAAGGCTGCTAAAGGTGGTAGAATTGAGAGATTTAATAAAAAATACGGCCTCAGTGAAGAAGAAAGTGAAGAATAAGAGGTCCAGACTTTACGGCAGGGCTGAATATAGGCTCTGCTTTTTTTATAGGATGAGGTGACTTTATTAGATGGAAAACCTGCTTCTTATAATGACCCTATAATCATGGTAGCTGCAGATGAAGTATATGAAGCACGCTGTCGTAATTGTCACCAGGTTTTAAAGGAGTGATATAATGAGTAAAGATGTACAGTATGGAGGCCAGGCTGTAATAGAAGGTGTCATGATGCGGGGTAAAAAGCATATGGCTGTTGTAGTCAGAAAGTCTCCAGATAATATCGTAATTAAAAAAGAAAAAGTAAAATCAACCAGATACAGTATTTTGAAACTGCCTTTTATCAGGGGGATTATAGCACTTTTCAGCTCACTTATAACAGGTATGAAAGCTTTAAGTTTTTCTGCCAATCAGATAGCTGAAGAAGAGGACGAGGAGATTACTCCTCTGGAGATGGTCATCAGTATTATTATCTCTGTTGGAGTTGCTATTTTATTATTTATTGCTTTACCGGCTGGAATTATTTCTTTTGTACAGCCCTACATTGACAATAATATTATATTAAATTTAATTGAGGGTATAATAAAAATCACGGCTTTTCTGACCTATATACTGGTTATTTCTAGATTGGACGATATTAAAAGAGTATTCAGGTACCATGGTGCAGAACATAAAGTAATCCATAATTATGAATCCACTTTGCCTTTATCAGTTGAAAATGCCAAAGAATTTAGCACATTACATCCTAGATGTGGAACCAGTTTTTTAGCTATTGTAATTATGTTAAGTATTTTCTTTTTTTCATTTTTCGGTAGGCCGCCTATATTTTATAGAATTTTATATCATTTATTATTACTTCCTGTGATAGCAGGAACCTCTTATGAAATAATAAAACTGGCCGGCAAGAAAAATGCTAATCCTGTAATTCAATTATTATCAAAACCGGGTTTAATGGTGCAGAAATTAACTACAGCTGAGCCTGATGACTCCATGCTGGAAGTAGCAATTACTGCTCTTAAGGAAGTATTGCCTGAAGAAGAAAAACAGGCAGTCCGGGAAGAAGATTTAGCTGATATGGAGACAACTGTTGTATCCGGGGAGAAAGAGAAGAAACAGGCTCAATTACCCATAGATGAAAAGGGGGGGCAAAAATGTTTGATTTAACAGAAAAACTTGATGAGATATTAGATAAATATAATCAACTTAACAAAAAAATAAGCCAGCCGGAGGTTATTAATGACACTAAAAAGTACCAGAAACTATTAAAAAAACATGCTAAAATGAAAAAAATAGTTGATAAATATAAAAGGTATAAAAGTCTATTAAAGGGGATTGAAGAAGCAGAGTTTATGCTGGAAAATGAAGAAGATGAAGATGTTAAAGAGCTAGCAGAACTTGAACTGGAAGAACTTACTCCCAAGAAAGAGGGGCTGGAAGAGGAACTACCTATACTATTACTTCCAGAAGACCCTAATGATGAGAAGAATGTTATAGTAGAAATTAGAGCAGGTGCTGGTGGAGATGAGGCCGGTCTTTTTGCTGCAGACCTTTATCGAATGTATTCCCGTTATGCAGAAGGCAAAGGCTGGAAAATAGATGTTATGAGCTCAAGCAGTTCAGGTATAGGTGGATTTAAAGAAATTATATTTACCGTTGAGGGAAATGATGTTTACAGCCGTTTGAAATATGAAAGTGGAGTTCATCGTGTGCAGCGTGTTCCTTCAACAGAATCCAGTGGTCGTATTCATACTTCAACTGCCACTGTAGCTGTTTTACCTGAGGCTGAGGATGTTGATATAGATATAGATCCCAATGAACTAAAAATAGATGTTTATCGCTCAAGTGGGCCCGGTGGACAGAGTGTTAATACTACTGATTCAGCTGTAAGAATAACCCATGAGCCTACCGGCCTGGTAGTTTCTTGCCAGGATGAAAAGTCTCAACATAAAAACAGAGCCAAGGCTATGCGGGTATTAAGGGCCAGGCTTAAAGAAAAATATGAACAGGAAAAACAGGCAGAAATAGATGAAGCCCGTAAAACTCAGGTTGGTTCTGGTGATAGAAGTGAAAAAATAAGAACCTATAATTTTCCTCAAAGCAGAGTTAGTGACCACAGGATAAATCTTACTATCCATAAACTGGAAAAGGTTCTTGATGGAGAGCTTGATCTTGTAATAGAGGAATTAATTAGAGAGGATACTATTAAAAGACTGCAGAAGGTGTAATTGTGAATATTAAAAAAGTGCTGATAAATGCGGTTGATTATTTAAAAAAACATAATATACCGAATTCAAGGCTAGAAGCTGAAGTGCTTTTAGCTCATGTTTTACATATTGAAAGAATTCAGTTATATGTTAAATATGATCTTCCGTTAAAAAAGAATGAATTAGAAAAATATAGAGAGCTGATTGTAAAAAGAGCTAAAAGAACTCCAACAGCGTACTTAACTGGTGTTAAAGAGTTTATGTCACTGGATTTTACTGTAAACAATAAGGTGTTGATTCCAAGACCGGAAACTGAAATTTTAGTGGAAAAAGTAATTGAATACTGTCAGGAACAGGAAATGGATTCACCTAACATTGTAGATATTGGTACAGGAAGTGGTGTTATAGCTGTTAGTCTTGGTTATAATATTAAAAATGCCAGAGTTTTTGGAATTGATATCTCATCAGAGGCATTAAAGATTGCATGCAGAAATATTAGCAAGTTTGACCTGGGTGACAGGGTTAAGGTTACCAGGGGTAACCTGTTACAGCCTTTGATTAAGCTGGACAAAGATAATGTGGATATTGTTATTTCCAACCCACCATATATCAGCAGTCAAAAGATGAAAGAATTGATGCCTGAAGTGCAGAGAGAGCCTGACCTGGCGCTGGCTGCAGGAGCAGATGGGCTCAAGTTTTATCGTGAGATTATACCACAGTCAGCCCGGGTATTAAAAGCAGGCGGACTATTGGCCCTTGAAATCGGCTATGCTCAGGGAGATGCTGTCAAAAAATTATTTGACTCATCATGGCAGAATGTCCGTGTCGAGAAAGATTATTCTGACCATGACAGGATGGTTTTTGCTAATTTGAAATAAGGAGCAAAACTTATGACTAAAATAATGAAAATACCTGAAAATCTAATAATAGAAAATAAAATTGAAATGATAAAAGAAACTCCAGCGATATTGGAAGCTGCAAATTTATTACACCAGGGGGAAGTAGTATCATTTCCAACTGAAACTGTATACGGTCTGGGGGCAGATGCAGCTAATGCAAAAGCAGTTAAAAAAATATTTAAAGCTAAAGGAAGGCCTCAGGATAATCCCCTGATAGTTCATATAACAGGTGAAGCACAATTAAAAAAAATTATTTCCAGCAGTTTAAATCAAAAAGTACAGAAGTTAGTAAATGCTTTCTGGCCCGGCCCTCTTACTATTATTTTTGAAAAATCAGGTTTAATTCCTGACAGAACTACAGCTGGCCTTAATACAGTAGCTGTCCGTATGCCCTCACATCCAGTTGCCAGAGCTTTAATAGAAAAAACTGGACTACCTCTAGCAGCTCCCAGTGCCAATATATCCGGTGCGCCCAGTCCAACTACAGCAGAACATGTTTTTAAAGATTTAAAAGGGTTAATACCTCTTATTATTGATGGAGGTCCATCTCCAGTAGGAGTGGAGTCTACAGTAATTGATGTAAGGGGGAAAGAACCACAGCTGCTTAGACCTGGTGGTGTACCACTTGAAGCAATAGAGAGTATTATTGGAGAAAAGATTGACCGCACAGTAAAGAAAACTAATAAAGAAAAACCAATTTCCCCTGGTATGAAATACAGACATTATTCTCCTGAAACCCCTCTATTTTTAATTGATATGGATAATAAAAATTTTGAGGCTATATTAAAAGACGAGTATAAAAAATATCATAAAATAGCTCTGGTTTTAACTTCAGAAAAAGTAGATAAGATGAAAAGAATATTAGAAAAATCAGCAAACTGGACAGCTGAACAGATTAATATAGTCAATATTGGTTCACAATTTCAAGTAGATGTTATTGCTTCTAGGTTGTTCAAATTACTTAGACAGCTGGATGAAGAGGATTATAGTCTAATTTTGGTAGAAACCATTCCAGAAAAGGGGTTAGGGGCAGCAGTAATGAATAGATTACATAAAGCCAGTATACAGTAATAAAAATATATACATAATTCATCTGAAAAGTTGTATATATTATTAAGGAATATCGATTATTAGTGGTGTTTTATTTTCAGGGGGAGAAATTATTGAGTTTATTTGAAATTATCACACTGGCAGTTGCTCTGGGAACTGATGCTTTTTCTGTGGCAATTGTCTGTGGTATTCAACAGTTTGGCAGTAAAAGTATAATAAGAATCAGTAGTGTTATAGCAGTTTTTCATATAATTATGCCTTTAACAGGTTTTTATGGGGGTCAATTTATACAGAATCTGTTAATACGTGTTTTTAACATAAACAGTGGCCTTGACCATCTTTTAAATATGATTGGAGCAGGTTTGCTGATGCTGGTAGGTGGTTATATGCTCATTGAACAGTGGTTAAATACTGAAAAAGAGCTCTGCAATTTTAATATAAGCGGCTGGGGTTTAATTGTGCTGGCTTTTAGTGTCAGTATAGATTCTTTTTCAGTTGGGGTTAGTCTGGGCATGATGGGTAATATAACTTTTTTTTCAATAATGATTATTGGTATGACTGCTGGTATAATGATGGCATCAGGCCTGCATTTTGGCTCCCGCCTTGGTCAATACCTGGGTGATAAGGTTCAGTTTGTTGGAGGGCTTGGCCTCATATTTCTGGGATTTCATTTTGTAGGTATAATATAGAAATTATAGGTATAATATGGAAAGGAGGATATACTTGCCTCACTTATTATTTGTATGTACAGGTAATACCTGCCGCAGCCCAATGGCAGAATATATATTAAAAAAACTAATTAAGGAAGAAGGCAAATATACTAACTGGAAGATAAAGTCAGCTGGTCTAGCTGCAGTGCCAGGTTTAAATGCAAGTGCAGATGTTATTCAAATTCTGGACTTAGATGAGATAAACCAGCATACCAGCCAGTCTCTGACAGAAGATATAATAGAAAGTTCAGACTTGATTTTAACCATGACAGAAAATCATAAAAAGATGATATTAAATTATAGACCTCAGGTGGAGGGCAAAGTATACACTCTTAAAGAGTTTGTTGGGAATAAGGATGAGCTTGATATTTCTGATCCCTATGGGCAGGGTAAAGAAATTTACCGTAAGACTAAAGAAGAAATAGAAGAGGCACTATATAAATTGTTAGGAAAAATGAATCAATTTGATGATGAAGCAGGGAAATTCAAAAAAACAGAGAATATAAAAAATAGAGGTGAATTAGAAGTGAAAATAGCAATTGGTTCTGATCATGCAGGTTATGAATTAAAACAGGAAATTTTGAAATATTTACAGGAAGAAAAAATTGATTTTAAGGATATGGGAACAGATTCTTCAGAGTCTGTTGATTATCCTGACTATGGTTATAAGGTGGCAAAGGCTGTTGCCAGTGGTGAGTTTGATAAGGGTATACTTGTTTGTGGAACTGGAATAGGTATGTCCATTACAGCTAATAAAGTTAAAAATATCAGGGCAGCTTTATGTCATGATGTTTTTTCTGCAAAGGCTACCCGTAATCATAATAATAGTAATGTCTTAACTTTAGGGTCAAGAGTTGTCGGTATAGGCCTGGCAGTGGAAATTGTAAAAACATGGCTTGGTACAGATTTTGACGGCGGCCGACATGAGCGTAGAGTTAATAAAATGCATCAAATTGAAAGGGGAGAATATAAAGAAGATGAGTAAAGTTACAGTTATTGATCATCCTTTGATTCAGCATAAACTAACTCTGGTGAGGGATAAAGAAACTGGCCCCAAAGAATTTAGAGAACTAGTTGATGAAATAGCTACACTAATGGCCTATGAAGTAACCAGAGATCTTCCTCTGGAAGATGTTGAAATAAACACCCCTATTCAGAAAGCGAAGTCCAAAATGATTGCAGGCAAGAAACTGGGAGTTGTCCCTATTTTAAGAGCAGGACTGGGAATGCTGGATGGTGTTTTGAAATTAATTCCAGCAGCTAAAGTAGGACATGTTGGTCTTTACCGGGATCCTGATACCCTGGAGCCTGTTGAATATTACTGCAAAATGCCTACAGATGTTGTAGAAAGAGATTTAATTGTTGTTGATCCAATGTTGGCTACTGGCGGCTCTGCATCAGCTGCTATACAGTTTGTCAAAGAAAGAGAACCAAAAAGTATTAAGCTGATGGTATTGATAGCAGCACCAGAAGGTGTGGAAAAAGTGCAAAATGAGCACCCTAATGTAGATATATATACTGCTGCAGTTGATGAAAGATTAAATGACCATGCCTATATAATACCGGGATTGGGAGATGCTGGTGACAGACTTTATGGAACCAGGTAATACCATAAATTCCCTTTGAATCTAATCAACTACTTTGTTAATATTGGATGTGGAAAGAGGGATATGATATGCAGACATATATTATTGCTTTTATAATAAGCCTGGTAGTGACTCTTATCTGTACTCCGCTAATAAAGAAACTGGCGTTATGTATAGATGCAGTTGATAAACCTGGCAACAGACGAATTAATAAAAATGCTGTTCCGACTATTGGAGGAATTGCTATATATATTGGCTTTCTTGCTGGTGTAATTTTTTTAGTACCGTTAAATAATATTTTAACAGGTATAATACTGGGTGGAACAGTTATACTATTTGTAGGAATTATTGATGACTTATATGAGCTGTCACCACCGATTAAGCTGGCAGGGCAAATAGGTGCTGCCTCTATACTGCTTTATTATGGTATAAGTATAGAATTTATTACAAATCCTTTTGGAGGTATGATTTATCTTGGATACTGGGGTATACCTTTAACCTTACTGTGGATTGTCAGTGTAACAAATACTGTCAACCTGGTTGATGGGCTTGATGGGCTTGCTGCAGGAATTTCAACAATAGCTGCTATTACTTTATTTTTAGTAGGTGTACAGGAAGGTCAGGCTGTTGCTGGAATTATGGCTTTAACCCTGGCAGGTAGTTCACTTGGTTTTCTAAGATATAATTTTAACCCGGCGGAAATATTTATGGGAGATACTGGTGCAATGTTTTTAGGATATATACTTGCTGCCATTTCAGTTGCAGGTGCTCTAAAAAGTGCAGCAGCAGTTACTCTACTTGTGCCGTTTGTTGCTCTGGGAGTACCTATTTTCGATACTATTTTTGCAATAATTCGCCGTCTATACCACGGTAAGCCGATTGGTGAAGCTGACCACGGTCATATTCATCACCGTCTGCTTGCACTTGGTTTAAACCAACGTCAGGCTGTTTTAAGTGTCTATGCTATAAGTATTGGACTTGGTTTAATTGCCTTAATAATAAATGGTTCAAAAATTCAGGATGCCATTGTACTGCTGGGAGTGGTTATTTTGCTCTTAATCTATGGTTCCTGGAAACTGGGTATTTTCACAGTAGAATTACCAGCCGAAGGAACGACTCTTGAAAATACAAATATATAAATAAATAAAAAATCCGACTCAGGTCGGATTTTTTGCTTGTAGATGCCTGTAGATAAATAAAGCTTTTGATAAGAACTGTTTAAATATGGTATCTGTGGTGTCCACTATTTTGGCTAAAGTAATGCATTTTAAAGATTTTTAATAAAAAAATTGAAAAATATACTTGTTTTATAGGTCGATTAAGATTATAATTGTTTATAAAGCAATTTTTAAATATAATATTAAAATAATGACCATACTAATAAAAGAAATAAAAAAGCTATTACATATTTTTGGAAGCTACTTTAAATTTGAGGTTTTATTTTATGAAAAGAGAAGATTATAACAAAGTCTTCAGGGCATTAGGTATGATAACATATTTAGGATTAGTCATGGTTGCTAATCTGGCTGTAGGTTTTTTTATAGGTTATCTACTGGATTATTATCTGCCTACTGGCTTTATTTTTAGATTTATTGGTCTGATGGTTGGTATAGTTTCAGGATTTTATTATGTTTATAAACTAATTATTAGAATTATAGGTGATAATGATGATATTAAATGAGTCACCTGAGAAATTACAGAAAGAATTGTATAAAAGAACAATGTTAGTGGCTTTAATACCCCTGTTATCTTCGTTAATAATGGGGGAATTAAGTGGCTTTTTAGGTTTAATAATTGGACTGGCTGTTAGTTTTTTGCTTTTTCGTTTAAAAGTAATTAATTTAAACAGGGCTTTAGATATGAAAGCAGGGAAAGCACAGAGTTTTATTCGTAATAGATATTTTTTAAATTATTTAATCTATTTTGTGATTTTACTTACAGCAAAACGTAATCCTAACTTTGATTTTCTGGGAACTGCTGTAGGTATGCTGTTAATGAAATTTACTATATTTGGGACTGCAGTTATAGAATTATTAAAGGATAAATGGAAAAATAAAATAAAACAATATGAAAAAGGAGGGCTAATAGATGAATCCCGGTCCTAGGACATTATTTGAATTATTTGATAATCCCTTTTTTCCAATAACAGACACATTAATTGTATCATGGGTAGTTGTATTGGTGTTAATTATACTTGCTAAATTAGCTACTCGAAATATGGAGATAGTTCCCGGCAGGGTGCAGAATATAGTAGAATTAATTGTTTCTACAATTGAGGATCAGATAGAGCCTATGCTTCCCGGACTGGGAAGAAAACTGCTGCCTTTTATTGGAACTATATTTATTTTTGTAGGAGTTTCCAATATACTTGGAATAGTTCCAGGTGTTGCCAACCCTACCGGTGATATAAATACTACACTTGGACTGGCACTTGTAGTTTTTTTGTTCAGTCATTATTATGGTGTTAAAAACAATGGTCTGTGGGGATATTTAAAATCACAGGCAGAACCTATATTTATAATGCTTCCTATAAATATAGTTGGTGAACTGGCTAAACCTGTTTCACATTCATTCCGTCTTTTTGGAAATATAGTAGGAGGCGGCCTTATTGTTACGCTGGTTTATCAGACGGCACCGTGGTTGGTACCTTTACCATTTCACGCCTGGTTTGACCTGTTCATAGGTGCTGTACAGGCACTGATATTTGGCATGGTAGCAATTGCTTATATCTCTGTGGCAAAATCAGAATAATACGGTTATAAGAGATGAATATAATGATTTATTTTACTAGTAATAGCATAAGTAGAGTAGTTTTACTATAGAAAATAAATATAATAGAAAAAATTTAGTCTAACACTATCAATTGAAAGGAGGCTGATTTTAAATGGTAGATTTTTCACCTGAAGTTATTGACACAATCATTAGAGCTGCATCTTTGCTTGGTGCTGGTTTTGCGATGATTGCCGGTATTGGACCTGGTATTGGACAGGGTTATGCTGCCGGTAAAGCTGTAGAAGCTGTAGCCCGACAACCTGAAGCAAGAGGAAATATTATCGTTACTATGCTGACAGGACAGGCTGTTGCTGAATCTACCGGTATTTATTCTTTAGTAATTGCTTTTATACTAATTTTTGGTTAAATAGTAATATATGAGGGGGCTGCCCCCTCTTTCTGGATTTATTTTATTTATTTACATAATGACTAAAGCAATTACAGAAGATAGAAGACCAGTATATAATTTATAAGGACTTCCAGGAGGTGACGTAAATGATAAATATCAACTGGACGATTTTCTGGGAAACAGTAAACTTTTTTGTATTAATGTTTATATTAATTAAGTATATATATAAACCTGTTACAAAAATGCTTGATAAACGTTCTCAAAAAATAAAAGATGATCTGGATACTGCTGCTCAGAGAAAAGATGATGCAGAAGAATTGAAAAAGAAATATGAGGCACGTTTACAGGAAGCCCACAGTGATGCTCAGCAGATTATAGAAGACGCAGAAAAGCGGAGTAAAGAAAGGGCAGAAGAAATTGTTAATGAAGCTAGGGCTGAGGCTGTCCGGTTAAAGGAAAGAGCTCAGAAAGAAATTGAGCGGGCTAAAGAAGAGGCTGTTAATGAACTTAGAGAAGAAGTAACTTCGATATCATTACAGGTAGCCGGTAAATTTATGCAGGAAAAATTAAAAAAACAGCAGCATGAAAACCTAATAAAACAATATATAGAAGACTTAGATCAAAACAGACTGGGTGAAGTACAATGATTCAAAATGAAATTGCCAGAAAATACAGCCAGGCTATTTTTGAGTTGGGCAGAGAAAATGACAAATTAGATTATGGAGAAGAACTGCGGACTGTTGTGAAGGCAGTTAATGATTATCCAGAATTAAAACAAATCCTGTATCATCCCCGGGTTTTACCGGAAGATAAGCAAGAGATGATTGGAGAGCTATTTGATAAAGAGTTATCAAAAACAGTTATTAATTTCATAAATCTTTTAATTGACAAAAGAAGAGAGATTTATCTTGAGCAAATATACAGAGATTATAGACAGTTGCTCAATAAAGAAAAAGATATAATAGAAATCGAAGTTGTTTCAGCAGTTGAACTATCCAGACAACTTACTGATAAGCTTAAAGATAAGCTAAATCAAATTGTTGCAGATAAAACTATCAGAATTAATAAAAAAGTTGATAGTAATATTATTGGTGGTATGAAGTTAAAAATTGGTGATAAAGTAATAGATGGCAGTATAAGCCATAAATTAAATTCCTTAAAAGAAGATATAAAGCAAATACCTGTAAGTGAGTTAGGGGTGTGATGATATGAATCTTAGACCTGAAGAAATTAGTTCTGTTATTAAAAAACAGATTGAAAAATATGAAGAAGAACTGGAAACTGTTGGTGTTGGTACTGTTCTTGATGTTGGTGATGGTATTGCTCATGTGCATGGGCTGGAAGATGCTATGTCAGGTGAGTTGCTCGAATTTCCCAATGGTGTTTACGGTATGGCGCTTAATTTAGAAGAAGATAATGTCGGCTGTGTGTTGTTAGGTGACGAGACAAAAGTAGAAGAAAGTGATACAGCCAAAAGAACCGGTAGAGTAGTTGAAGTACCTGTTGGAGAAGACCTGCTGGGAAGAGTAGTAAATTCACTGGGACAGCCGATAGACGGAAAAGGGGCTATCAAAAGTGATATACACCGTCCTGTTGAATCTCTTGCTCCCGGAATTGTAGAAAGAAAACCGGTAGATACTCCCCTCCAGACCGGGCTGAAAGCTATTGACTCTCTGGTACCGATTGGAAGGGGACAGCGTGAATTAATAATTGGTGACAGACAGACAGGTAAAACTGCTATTGCTATAGATACAATTATTAATCAAAAAGACCAGGATGTAATCTGTATTTATGTAGCTATAGGACAGAAAGCATCAACTGTAGCTGAAATAACAGAAAGATTAGCTGAACATGGAGCTATGGATTATACAATTGTGGTATCTGCCACAGCCAGTCAACCTGCTCCATTACAATATATAGCACCTTATGCCGGTTGTGCAATGGGTGAACATTTTATGTATGAAGATAATAAAGATGTATTAGTGGTCTATGATGACCTGTCCAAACATGCGGTAGCTTATCGTACCCTATCACTGCTTTTAAGAAGGCCTCCAGGCCGGGAAGCTTACCCAGGGGATGTCTTTTATCTGCATTCCAGACTTCTAGAAAGAGCAGCTAGGTTGAACGAAGATATGGGTGGAGGGTCACTAACAGCTCTACCTATTATTGAAACTCAGGCTGGTGATGTTTCTGCCTATATACCTACAAATGTTATTTCAATTACTGATGGTCAAATATATTTGGAAAGCGAGCTCTTTTTTGCAGGTGTCAGGCCGGCAATAAACGTGGGTATATCAGTTTCCAGAGTTGGTGGTGCTGCCCAGACAAAAGCTATGAAAGATGTAGCCGGTACTTTAAGGCTGGATTTATCACAGTATCGGGAATTAGAAGCTTTTGCTCAGTTTGGTTCAGACCTTGATAAATCAACACAGAAAAGATTAAACCGCGGTGAAAGAATTGTTGAAGTTCTAAAACAACCTCAGTATTCTCCAATGGATATGGAGAAACAGGTTGTTATGCTTTATACTGTTGTCAATGGATATCTTGACGACATACCGGTTGATAATATAGAGCGTTTTGAAAGAGAGTTTTTGAAATATCTGGAAAATAACTATCCTGAAATAGAAGAAAACATTAGTAAGGAAAAAGAATTAAGTGAAGAAACAGAGGACAGCCTGAAATCGGCTATTCAAGAGCTTAAAGAAAAATTCACTATCAGAGAAGAAAGTATTATTAAAGAATCTGCAGATAATGACGTAGAAGTTGATGATACCGAAGAAAGTGATGGAAACAATGTTGAAGAAAATGAATCAGAGGAAAAAGAGGGTGAAGAATAATGGAAACGATGCGTGATATCAAGCGTCGTATCGGTAGTGTTCAAAACACCCAGAAAATAACCCGGGCTATGAAAATGGTTGCTGCTGCTAAATTGAGAAAAGCACAGGAAAAAGCTGAAAATGCCCGCCCCTTTTTTCAAAAAACAAAAAATATACTTTCTGGTGTAGTAGCCTTTACAAAAGACCCGACTGAACATCCTTTGCTACTTCCACATCAGGGAAATAAACATCTTTATGTTGTTATAAATGCAGACCGTGGTTTATGTGGGGCCTATAATGCCAGGGTAATTGACCAGGCCAGGCAGTCCTTTAATTCTGATGAAGAAATATCCTTACTTACTATTGGGCGGAATGCCAGGGATTATTTTAAAAAAAGAGATTATAATATTATTTCTGAGTATACAAATATTGATGATTATCCAGATTATAGATTTGCTTACCAGATTGCTGAAGAAATAATATCTCTTTTTACTGAAAAAATAGTTGATAATGTTACCTTGATATATACTCATTTTAATTCAGCAATTAGCCAGGTAGTTAGAGAAATAAAGTTGTTGCCGATAGAACCACCAGAAGAAACTGAAGAACAGCAGAATACTGAATATCTATATGAACCTTCAGCAGACCAGGTTTTTGATATACTTTTACCCAAATATATTAATAACATTTTATATTCTGCTTTACTGGAGGCAAAAGCCAGTGAATTTGGAGCCAGAATGACAGCAATGGATGCTGCTACTGATAATGCTGGAGAATTAATAGATGAATTGACCCTTTCCTATAATAGAGTACGTCAGGCAGCCATTACTAAAGAAATAACAGAAATTGTAGGCGGTGCTGAAGCTCTAAAATAGAATAGATAAAGGAGGAAGTACAGTGAGCGATAAGCAAAACACAGGTAAAGTTGTACAGGTAATTGGGCCTGTAGTTGATGTTGAGTTTCCGTCGGGTGAACTGCCGGAAATATATAATGCAGTAAAAATAACTGGTGAGCGCGAAAGTGCTCAGGGTGGACCAAATAAAGATGAAAGTGATAACAAAATAGACCTGACAGTAGAGGTAATGCATCAGTTGGGTGATAATAGAGTACGCTGTGTAGCAATGGCTTCTACAGATGGTCTTGTCCGGGGAACGGAAGCCGAAGATACTGGTGGGCCAATTTCTGTTCCTGTTGGCGAAGAAGTTCTGGGACGTATTTTTAATGTTCTGGGAGATGCTATTGATAAAGAAGGTGAGGTTGAAACCAGAGAAAAGATGCCGATACACCGCCCTGCTCCTGATTATGAAGAACTGGAAACTACTACAGAAATATTTGAGACAGGTATCAAGGTTATTGACCTACTGGCACCATATGCACGTGGT
Organism: Halothermotrichaceae bacterium; assembly: GCA_048623215.1. GTDB lineage: Bacteria > Bacillota > Halanaerobiia > Halanaerobiales > DTU029 > JBMCBT01. The sequence goes on along the minus strand of JBMCBT010000001.1, from coordinate 21,197 downwards.
GGTAAAGTTGGGTTATTTGGTGGAGCAGGTGTAGGCAAAACAGTTTTGATTATGGAATTGATTAACAATATTGCTACTGAACACGGAGGTTATTCAGTATTTTCTGGTGTTGGCGAAAGAACCAGAGAGGGTAATGACCTCTGGCTGGAAATGCAGGAATCTGGAGTGCTGGATAAAGTGGCCATGGTCTACGGCCAGATGAATGAGCCGCCGGGTGCTAGAATGCGAGTTGGGCTTAGTGGTCTTACAATGGCTGAATATTTCCGTGATAAGGCTGGACAGGATGTATTGTTATTTATTGATAATATATTCAGATTTATTCAGGCTGGTTCAGAGGTTTCTGCTTTACTGGGTAGAATGCCTTCTGCAGTTGGTTACCAGCCGACACTGGCTAATGATGTTGGTGCTTTACAGGAAAGGATTACTTCAACCAAAAAAGGTTCTATTACTTCAGTTCAGGCTATTTATGTTCCTGCTGATGATTTAACTGACCCGGCACCGGCAACAACATTTGCACATCTTGATTCTACAACCGTATTGTCAAGACAGATAGTGGAAAAAGGCATCTATCCTGCTGTAGACCCACTTGATTCAAGTTCACGTATTCTTGACCCAAGAATAATAGGGGAGGAACATTATCATGTAGCCAGACAGGTACAGGAAATATTACAGCAGTATAAGGATTTACAGGATATAATAGCTATTCTTGGTATGGATGAACTTTCTGATGAAGACAAAATAGTTGTTAATAGAGCCAGAAGAATTGAGAGGTTCTTATCACAGCCGTTTTTTGTAGCTGAACAGTTTACAGGTACTCCTGGTAAATATGTTTCATTGAAAGATACAATTCGCGGGTTTCAGGAAATTCTTGATGGCAAACACGATGATCTTCCTGAAGAGGCCTTTTATATGGTAGGTAGTATTGATGAAGCCGTTGAGAAAGCTGAGAGTCTCAAGGAAGGTGAATAATTTATGGCTTCAACAATCAAATTGGATATTGTAACCCCGGAAGATATTGTCTACAGTCAGAATATCAATGTACTGGTAGCCCCTGCAATGGATGGGGAAATAGGTATTTTGCCAAAACATACACCTTTAGTTACAGGCTTAAATACAGGAGTATTGGAAATAAAAAAAGATGAAGAAGATATTAAAGTTGCTATAAGTGATGGTTTTATGGAAGTTCAGCCTGATGAGATAAATATAGTGGTTAGAACTGCAGAATTGCCACAGGATATTGATGTAGAGAGGGCCAGAAAGGCAAGAAAGCGTGCCCAAAAAAGGCTGGATTCTGCTGATGATAAAATAGATAATATCCGGGCAAGAGCTGCACTTGAGAGAGCAGTTGCCCGCCTGAAAGCTGTTGAATAAAACAAATAAAGAAAATATTAAATAAAATAGGGAAGTTACTGTAATATAAAGAACTAATTGATATGAAGCAACATATAAACCCCCGGCTGGGGGTTTTTTGTATCAAAAATGAACTTTGGGTAATAATATAGAATGATAGGTAGAGTGATTAATTATGAAAAAAGAAAAACCAGATCTTGAAAAAAAAGTTATGGAAGGAATTTATGGGAAAAAGGAACTTAAAAAAGAAGAAAAAAATATATACTTAGGTGAGTTTAAAGAACGTGTAATACGTTATTTAAACTGTGAACAGGTAAAAGAGCAAGGTATATATCCAGAAATACTGGAGGCTGTCAAGCATCCAGAAGCTGATAAAGTGATAATTGACCGTAATATTAACCTAAAGGCGGCTAATGATTACATAAAATTAGCAATTGAAAATAATCTCAAGCATAAACGAGTTCACTCCCCGGAGCTTAAAGGAGATGTAGGCCTGGTGGTAGTAAGTAATAATGCTGTGAGTATTAAAAATAGGAAAGTTTTGTCCAGGGAAGAAAGGTTGAAAGCACTGGGAATATCTGATAAACTAATTAAGAATGTTGGTGCAAAGCTCTGTGATGACTGCTGGAATCTTTTAAAAGAAAAAGCACCATCAGAGTTAATAAATTATAAAAAAATGAACTGGTATGATAAAATAACTGGGACAAAGTGTATTTGTCAGAAATAAAATATATAAAAAAAAGGAAATTAAATTTTTATCACGAAATATATAAAGGTGCATATTATATAGGTGTGTTTCCTTTAACCGGAAGATAAAAGGAAGGGGCTTATAAAAGTGGGTAAATATCTTATTACAGGTGGTAACCCTCTGGAGGGAGAAATCAATGTAGGTGGAGCAAAAAATGCAGCTCTACCAATAATCACAGCTGCTTTGATGGCAGATGGACCCAGTAAATTACTGGATATACCTAATCTTAGAGATGTTAAACATTTATGTACAATTCTAAAAAAGATGGGTTGTAAGATAGAAAGAGAAGATAATGCACTGTTCATTGATCCAACAAACTTAAATACAGTAGAAGCTGACCATGAACTGGCCAGAAAACTTAGAGCTTCATATTATATATTGGGAGCTGTACTGGCCAGAAGGGATATGGTAAGAACAAGTCTTCCTGGAGGCTGTAATATAGGTAATAGGCCCATTGATTTACATTTGAAAGGCTTTAAAGCCCTGGGAGCTGAAGTTAAACTGGATCATGGTATTGTAGAAGTCAAAAGGATCAATATGACAGGAAGTAGAATCTATCTAGATTATCCCAGTGTTGGGGCTACTGTCAATATAATGCTGGCAGCCTGTAAGGCTGATGGTACAACGGTAATAGAAAATGCTGCCAGGGAGCCTGAAATCGTTGATCTTGCTAATTATCTTACTGTGATGGGTGCCAAAATTAAAGGTGTAGGTACAGACATAATAAAAATAGAAGGTGTTGAAAAGCTGCACGGTGCAGAACACAGAATTATTCCTGACCGTATAGAAGCAGGTACATTTATGATGGCAGCAGCCTTAACTAAAGGAGAAGTATTTGTTAGAAATGTCCTGGCTGAACATGTTAAACCTTTAATTGCTAAACTTCACGAGATGGATGTCCAGTTGCGGGAAGATATATCTGGTATATATATTAAAGGGAAAGAAACATTGAAAGCAGTTGATATCAAAACTCTCCCTTACCCTGGGTTTCCAACTGATTTACAGTCACAAATGATGGTTTTACTTACACAGGCAGATGGAACCAGTCTGGTAATAGAAACTGTCTGGGAAAATCGTTTTATGCATGTAGATGAGTTGAAAAGAATGGGTGCTGATATTAAGATAGATGGACATAGTGCTTTAATAAAGCCGAGTCAATTGACTGGTGCTGAAGTAACTGCTACTGATTTACGTGCTGGTGCTGCTTTAATACTGGCTGGTTTAATTGCACAGGGGGAAACAGAAATCAGGGATATCTATCATATAGAACGTGGTTATGAAAAAATAAGCTCGAAATTATCATCAATTGGTGCAACTATTAAAAAAGTAAATTCGGTTTCCAGCAAGAAGTAAAAATATTTTTTCTAATTAGACGAAATGCAAATAACTAATTTAATTGAAATAATTGAATATATGAAAATAAAAGTTCTACTCCTCTCGTTCAGGTCATAAATATTATTGTGACTTTTGAGCAAGAGGGGTGTTTTATTTTGTGGAATAAAACTGTATTTTTAATTTTATTGTTATTTATATTTATTATTATTGTACCTATTATCATGGTCGGCAGTTTATTTTGGAATAGTAATGACCAGATGCTGATAAAAGTATATAATCATCAGTCTGATAAGATAGTTGTTATGCAGTTAGAAGAATATTTAAGAGGTGTAGTTGCTGCTGAAATGCCGGCTGCCTATAGTATAGAAGCTCTTAAAGCACAGGCTGTTGCAGCCAGAACCTATACTTTAAAACAACTGCCTCAATTTGGCGGCCCAGGTTGTCAAGAGCATTCAGAGGCTGATATCTCAACTGATTTCAAAAACAATCAGGCCTGGTTATCAAAGAAAGATATGCAGGAGAAATGGGGATTTACGCCCTATTTTTATTATTGGGCAAGAGTCAGCGGTGCTGTTAAACAAACCCGGGGAGAGATTCTATTATATAATGGCCGGATAATTGATGCAGTCTATCATGCCAATAGTGGAGGCTTTACAGAAAATGCAGTTAATGTCTGGGGAAAAAAAGTTCCCTATCTGACTACTGTTAAAAGTTCTTATGATAGAGAAGCCAGTCAGAACTTATATTTCGGTATTAGTCAGATTATAAAAAAATTAAATCTTAACCTCAATAAAGCTGACTTTAAAATTACAATAATTGAAAAAAGCAAAAGTGGAAGAGTTTTAAAAATGAAAATTGGCAAACAGCTATATAGTGGAACAGATATCAGGCAAAAATTAAACTTACCATCAACTAAGTTTGATATATCAAGCCAGAGTGATATAATTACATTTCATATTCAGGGAAAAGGCCACGGTGTAGGAATGAGCCAGGACGGCGCCAACGGCATGGCCAAAGCCGGCTACACCTACCACCAGATTCTCAAACATTATTACCCAGGCACCAAGATAACCGATATAGGTGAGGTAAAAAAATAATTATTCCGGATACACAGCAATTTTTTTAACTTATGTATATTTTATCCACGTACTGTCAATAATATTGATGGAGGTGGATTTTTATGGGTAAAAATAAAAAATACTGGTTCAAACTTGATAAAGACAAAATAAAAATGCAGTTAAAGGACATTGGTAAGAAACTTTATCCCGGTAAGAAGAAATATAGAAACTTAATTGTAATATTTATCTTTTTTGTGTTAATTGGTACTGGTTTTGCTATATTTTATAATGATAGCAGTAACCAGGAACAGAGCGAAACCAATATATTACTTGAATCTCTAGACAGAGAAGAAACTGAGGAGGATTTTTCCTTAAACTATGGCCCAGAGCTTGATGAGAGTGATATTTCAGCAAGAAGTGATAATGTTGGTAAAGAAAGTGATGACATTGCTGAAGAAAGTAATAATTCTATTGAAGCTGGTGATAGCAACAGAACTGCAGTAGAAGAAGAACAATTACCATCACAGCCTGCAGAAGAGGGTGTTGTCACTGAAGCGGTTCAGCCACTAAATAATGATAGACAACAGCAGATGAGAAGTTTGATAAAACCAGTATCGGGACAACTGCTGCAGGAACCGGGATGGTATTATCATTCGGTATTTGATGACTGGCGTTATCTTTATGGTATTAAGATAAGTGGTAATTCAGGTGATATAGTAATGGCTGCTGCTGACGGCAAGGTGGTTTCAGTCAGTGAAGACGAGTATAAGGGAATAATGGTTACTGTAGATCACCAAAATGGGTGGAAGACAGAATATGGCCATCTGCAGCGGGCCTCTGTATCTCCAAATGAAACAGTAGGCAAAGGGCAGGAAATTGGACGAATTGGCCTTACTGGTATTGTCAGCCAGCCAGCTTTATATTTTTCACTGCAGAATGAAGATGGATACATAAACCCATTAAATTATTTTGAAGGCAAATAAAGATGTTATTATTTATGTTTTAATCATAAATAAATAAAAAATAATTTCAAATTAGAAATCCCAACTCTGGTAGCAGAATTGGGATTTTTTTTGATATGATTATTGTAAAATAGAAATAGTTTTACTATAGTTTACTATAGCTGAATTACATAATATTTAAATATTATTATGCACTTATTCCATCATCTATCAGGTCACCATTTCTGGCTTTATTAAAGACAATAAATGATTCTATTACCATCCATATTTCCAGAAGAAGAAGAATAGCGCCAATTATAGTTAATAAGTAGTTAGCAGAACCGTAGAATTGATTGATGTTGTAAGATAGTGCCCAGGTTTCAACTATTACCATAAATACAAATGGTAAGGCTGTAACCCAGACCGGTTTTTTCTTTTTCACTAGATAAACGGTAGCCACCATTAAGGCCAGTGCGGCCAGCATTTGATTGGCCGCTCCAAACAAGGGCCATAATATCATACCACCTTGGCCACCATTAATTCTTGCTAATAAAAAAGCTGAACCGACAGCAATTATAGTAGCACCGTGTTTGGTAGCAAGTGGTTTTAGTTTGAGATTAGTGGCCAGTTCAGAGACAACATAACGCTGTATACGGGTAGCACTATCAAGGGTAGTAGCTGCAAAACTAACTACCAGTACAGCAAGTATAGCGGCTCCAAGATCATGTGAAAAACCCAGGCTGGTCAGGAAACTGGTACCACCTTCAACAAATGCTCCTACTTTTGCTCCCAGACCACTGGCTGCACTCCAGCTGGCATAGTGACCTGTCCAGGCCTCCAGTGAAGAAAAACCGGCAGTACAGGCCAGGATAGCCATTGTAGCCAGTACACCTTCAGCCAGCATACCACCATAGCCAATTCTTGGTGCGTCTTTTTCTGATTTCAACTGTTTGACAGTTGTACCTGAAGAAACAGTTGAGTGAAAACCAGATATAGCACCACAGGCTATTGTTATAAATAGGAATGGTATTATTGGCGGTACGTCAGCCGTTAAATTGGTATTAAATGCAGGAGCTACGATTTCTGGCCTTGCCACAAAAAGCCCCAGAATGATTAATACAAGACCTACTATTAGCTCATGAGAATTAATAAAGTCTCTTGGTTGTAATAAAGTCCATACTGGCAGGATAGAAGCAATATAAGCATATATTAATAGAATGATAACCCAGACCATAATTGGGGATAGTCCAAATAATGTCGGCATTTCAAAAGGAAGATAAAGTCCAAGCCAGATTGTAATATACATTATAACAAGTGCGATTAAGGATGGAATAAGTACTTTTTTCTTTTTGCGGTAAACCAGGTAACCGAGAGCTATAGCCAGAGGTATTTCCATAAAGACCGGGAAAACACTCTGCGGATAACTTGCAAATAGAATCCCTATAACAAGTGCAAATACAGCAATTACTACTAATAATGTAAAGAAAATAAATAATAAAAAGAGTATACGCACTCTATTATTAACAATATTTCCGCTAATTTCCCCAATACTTTTACCTTCATTTCTTGCTGAGACCATCAGGGAACTAAAATCGTGAACTGCCCCCAGAAAGATGGAACCCAGTACTACCCATAATACTGCCGGAACCCAGCCCCAGATAACTGCTATAGCCGGGCCTACAATTGGAGCTGCACCAGCAATTGAGGTAAAATGGTGTCCGAACAATATATGGCTGTCTGTAGGGACATAATCTACACCATCTTCATACTTTTTGGAGGGGACTTCATTTTCTGGGTTAACATCAAAAATCTTTTTACTTAAATATTTACCGTAAAAATTATAAGCCAGTATAAAACCAACAAAAGTCCCCAGCGCAATAAGAATAGAACTCACATTAAATTCCTCCTTTATAATTTAAAATACATATGAGAATAGAGAAGAAAAGAGATAATTATGTTTTATATATAAATCACCACCTTTATTTTAGTAATAAGGCAATATATGTTATGAACATATACTAGTAATTCGCTAATGGCAAAAAAAGTCCTTCAAATTATACTTTTTTTTCTAAATATAGAATAAATATCAACTGGTATATTTTACCTGAACTGGTGCATATACATTAAGTAGTATTGGTTTTTCTAGTGTGGGGGGAATAAGATTGAAGGACTATATTCGAGAGAGGGTAAAAGAAGTGGCAAATTATATTTATGAAACCAAAGCCACAGTACGTCAGGCAGCGAAAATCTATGGTGTCAGTAAAAGTACAATTCATAAGGATGTTACGGAACGATTATTAAAAATTGATTCAGAACTTGCCTCCAGAGTAAAAAAAGTACTTGAATTTAATAAAGCGGAACGGCATATCAGAGGTGGTGAGGCAACCCGAAAAAAATATGAAATGATGAAGAAAGAATAGTATAATTAAGATATTAGCTTTTATTTGTATATATGCAGGAAAAAAACAATGTATATCGAATATAATATATTAGTTATGGAAATATAAGGGGGTTCTGCAGAAAGATGATTAGTTTTTCCAAAAAAATAGGTATAGATCTTGGTACAGCAAATATTCTTGTTTTTGAAAAAGGTGAAGGTATAGTACTTCAGGAACCATCGGTTGTTGTTATGGATAAAAACAATGATAATGTTGTGGCAGTGGGGACAGAGGCCAGGCGGATGTTAGGCAGGACACCTGGTAATATTGTCGCCATTCGCCCACTAAAAGATGGTGTAATCGCTGATTTTGAAGTAACAGAAATAATGTTAAAACATTTTATATCACAGGCTGTAAAAAGGAAGAGATTATTCAAACCAACTGTAATGGTATGTATTCCAGTAGGGATAACTGGAGTAGAAAAAAGAGCAGTTATTGAATCAGCCATGCAGGTTGGGGCTAAAAAGACATTTTTAATTGAAGAACCCCTGGCTGCTGCAATAGGGGCAGGGCTGCCTATTGATGAACCCAGCGGTAGTATGGTTATAGATATTGGGGGAGGCACTTCTGAAATTGCTGTGTTATCTCTGGGAGGAATAGTTGTTAGTGAATCACTTAGGATTGGTGGAGACCGCTTTGACGAAGCTATGATTCGTTATATCAGGGACAAGTACAATTTGATTATTGGAGATAAAACTGCTGAAGAAATTAAAATGAATATTGGGGCAGCCTATGTAGAAGAAAACAAAGAATATGAAGTTCGCGGTAGAAGTGTTGTTTCAGGACTTCCTAAAAATCTTGTGCTTACTTCGGAAGAAACTATTGAAGCTTTTCAGGAACCGATAAATGCTATTACTGATGCTGTTAAAAGAGTATTGGAACAGACACCACCAGAATTATCATCCGATATAATGGACCGGGGGATTATTATGACCGGTGGAGGCGCACTTTTAAGAGGATTTACCAAACTTTTGAGTAAACAGACTGATATACCTGTTTTCCTGGCAGATGACCCATTAACATGTGTTGCTAGAGGTACTGGACATGCACTAGAAGAATTGGATAAACTATCTGATATACTCACTTCCAATGAGGGAGTAAAATACAAAGGATAAAGGAAGGATTTGATAATTTGAGATTAAATAACAAACTACTTTTATTTGTTATATTTGTCTTATTTTGTTCATTTAGCAGTATACATGCACAGGAGATATTAAAAGTTCAGGAAGTAGAACCCGGCATGCAAGGTGTCGGCAGGACAGTTTTTAAAGGTTATCAGGTTGAGGAATTTCCTGTGGAAATAATAGATGTAATGGAAGAACAGGAGCTAAATAAAAGTCTTATTTTAATAAAAGTTAGTGGAGATAAAATTGAAGAAGCTGGCGGGATTGCTGCCGGAATGAGTGGAAGCCCTGTCTATATTGACGGCAAATTAATTGGTGCTATAGGTTACGGCTGGCAAAATTCCAAACATAATTACGGGGTAGTAACTCCCATTGAGTATATGTTGAAACTGTTTGATAATGAAGATAGTATTAATATACCTTCTATAAAAGAGGGAAGCCCTGTTGAAACTAAAACTCCATTATTTATAAGTGGACTGAGCGGACGTGCCCTAAAAAGATTTGAAAAAGATTTTAGTGATTATGGGTTTAAAGTAATGTCTGCCGGCAGCAGCAACAGGAGTAAAGCACTGGCGCAAACGTCATTACAGTCTGGTAGTGCTGTTGCTGTCCAATTAGCAAGGGGAGATATTAGTATTTCTTCAATAGGTACTCTAACCTATAAAGATGGAGATAATATACTGGCTTTTGGTCACCCATTTTTTAATAAAGGTGATGTTAACTATCTTTTAAGTAAGGCCTATATTAATGGGGTTATTCCCAGTAATGAGCAGCCCTTTAAACTCGGCACACCACATGAGAAACTACTGGGTGAGGTAAATATAGATAGAGGGGCCGGTATTGTCGGAAAATTAAAGGAATATCCAAAAATTATACCCTTAAGAATAAAGGTGAGGGATAATGAGCGCGGCTATAGTAATGATGTTAATGTACAGTTGGTTAAAGATGAAGATATTTTAACATCACTTGTTACCAATGTAGGTCTGCAGTCAATAGATTCAACACTGGACAGAATTGGTAAAGGCACGGCGAAAGTTAAGTTTACAATAAATGGTAGGGGTCTGCCTGATAGAAGTGTAGAAAGGGAAAACATATTTTATAGCAGACAGGATATTGCTGCCACTGCACTCTATGAGCTCTATCAATATGTAAATGTAATAACTAATAATCCATTTAAAGACATTAATTTCGTTGATATTCAGGTGGATATTGAAATTGAAAATAGTAACAAAGTAGCCCTTGTTCAGGAAGCAAAGGTTTTAAATAAAGAAATAAAGCCGGGAGATACTCTTGAGATTGAGGTTACTCTTCATCCCTATCGGGATAAGACTATTGTCAAAAAAGTTTTTATAGATTTACCAGAGGATATCAGTCCCGGCAGGGCTACTTTAATAATTAGTGGTGGTTTTACTGGAGAATCATATCCGTCTATACCGGAAGAGGAGCTAAATAACCAACAGCAGACAAATCAGGCTATTGTTGATGGTTATAAAGATTTTGAATCTATTATAAATGATTATCTGGAGGCACCTACAAACAATCAATTAATAGTTCAGATATATCCCAGTTATGCTGCACCGGAGCCGCCTGGAAACGGTAAAGATATTGAGAAAGAAGATGAAAAAGAATTAAATCCAGCAATACCAGTTGAAGAAACTAGCAGTGAGATTAAGGATTATTATAAAACTGATTATGTACTGGAAGGGAATTTATCATTAGATATTAAAATAGAAGAGAAAAACAAGACAGAAAAATAAACTAAAAAAATAAAATAAACTATAAAACCCTGAGATAACTGATTATCTCAGGGTTTTCCAATAAATACAATTCCAAAACGGTTGATTTAATCATATAAATATAATATCATTTTATTATAAGTAGAGGTTGTAATGGAGGTTCTTATGAAATATAAATCGTTAATAGTACTGGGATTACTTATGTTTGTTGCCCTGGCAGGAATTTTTTTCTATAAGGGAGGAAATTTATTAGTCAGCAAAAGGGCTGAGATAATAAATTCTTTGGAAGAAAAATATCAGGTTGAATTTAAAACAGAAAGTGTATCATTATGGCCGCTAAATAGAATTGTATTAAATAATGTTGAAATTAAAAATGACCAGGTAGATATTAATGCAAAAAAAGCACTTATTTATTATGATTTATATGACCTTATCACAAAAAATAATATCATAAATGGTTTTGATTATATTAAAATAAAAAATCCATCAATTAAAATTCACAATATACAGGATGATGTTAATAATAAAGAAGATATATTAATTCCACTACCTTATTTTAAAAATGGAACAGAGGCAGTCAGTGTTGAAATAGAAAATGGTTTTTTATCGTATAATGATTTAGATAATAAAATACAGTTTCAGGATTTGTTTATGACTTTAACTAATGAAAAAAATCAAATGAAAATAAAAGCGGATACTGATGTAAATATTGAAAAATTAAAATGGAATAACCATAAGATAAATAACGTTAATATTAACAACCTGGATTTAAACTTAATTTCTTCGGATAATAGCTGGAGAGGCAATCTCAATACAGGGTATTTAGCCCTTGAACAGTTCCATAAAATACTGGATCAAAAGATAGTAACAAATGAGCAGTTTGAGGCAGAAAATTTCCAGGGAGAAGGTAAATTTAGTTTGAATTTTCGGGGAAAAAATAACCAACTGGACGACTACAGTGGTAAAGTAGACCTTAAACATATACAGGCCAAGATGAAAAATTCTAAACTGGAACATGAATTTATTGTTGCCGGTTTTAATAGTGAAGTATCTTTTGATTCCCGGAAGTTATCATTTAAAAATACTGACCTGTTACTTAATGAAATTCCCTTTAGTTTAGAAGGTAGTTATAATTTTGAAAATAAAAAGCAAATTAATGTTATTTTAGATTCCAGAAAATTTGATTTAAGCCAGGTCAATAAATTTGTAAAAAATTATAATTTCGCCGGAATGGGAGAAATAACAGCTGGTATTAATGGAAACATAACCAACCCAGAAGTTAGCCTTAATTTTTCATTACCATCAACAATTATTAATTCTAGCCAAGTTTCTGGAGAGACAGATTTGCGCTATAAAAATGGGTTAATTTATCTTGATTACTTTAAAATGTATTCCGATATGACAGGTAAGGTGCTGGCCAGTGGTATATACAATACAGATAATAGCAAGTATAGTTTTGACCTGAAATCAAGCAGGTTAAATTTAGGATTATTAACAGACCATCTTGAAGTTGATTTTTTTGAAAAATTGAAACCTGAAGGCACTGTAAACCTGGACACTTCAATTGTTGGTGCTGGTTTCAGTCTGGATCAACTGAGTTTACTGGGAGATATTCAGATTGAATCTCCAGAAATAAATAATACTGTCCTGGATCATTTAAAAAGCCGATTTTATCTTTCAAATGGTGTATTAATGGTAGAAAAGGGGCAATTAGAAATGCCTGATAAAATTGATTTTGCAGGAATAGTTGATTTAAACCAATCAAAGCTTGATTTACAGGTCAGTGGTAATAATATTTCAGTAGAAAAGGCAGCAAGGCATTTTGATAATGGAAATTTAAGTAAACTTAACGGTTCTCTTGATATTAACTGTCAGATAACAGATAATATAACTGAGCCCATAGTAAATATAACGGCTGAAACAGATGAAATCAGCTGGAACCAATATAACTTTACTGATTTTCAAATAGATAGTAAGTATCACCAGGATAATATAGAGATAGTTGATGCCAGTGTTAATTATAAAAACTCCTTTATAACTGGAAGTGGCTCTATCAATTTGGATAAAGATTTTTTTAGTAGCTCTGCAGTAGATGGAACAGTTAGTATAGATAATTATCAATATAGTTATATAGAGGAGATGTTTGCAGAAGAATTACCTGCAGAGGGTTCACTACAGGGCGATTTTAACCTAGGTGGAAATATCGATAATCCCGAAGTAAGTGGTGATTTGTTTTCAAATAATACAATTGTAGAATTTGAAAACAATAAAAAAATGGCTTTTACTGGCCTTGGTTTAAAATTCGAACAAATGGCTGATGAGACAATAATTGAAAAACTACAGATTTACAAAGGTGATTCTTATCTGCTTGCTGATGGTAAGCTTGTCAACTGGCAGGAGCTGGATTTAGGATATGTTGTTCACAACCTTCAACTTGGAAAGTTGTCGCTGGCTGAAGAGGTGGAAGGAACAGTAAAATCAATAGGAATAGTCCAGGGGGAGCTAAAAAATCCTACAGTTGAGGGAAGTATTAATGTAGATACCTTAGAATATGAAGATACAGAATTAGAGAAATTATCTGGAGATTACAGGTTTAATAATAATAAGCTTCAATTAACGGAACTTGTCTGGTTCAGTGATGATAGTAAGTATAATATAAATGGTTTACTTGCATTAGAGAAAGGCACTATCGATTTAACGATGACAACAGATAATGGGCAGATTACGGATTTTCCGTTTTTGGGTTTGACAAATTATCCTATTCCAGAAGGGTATTATTTTAAAGGAAAAGTAGGAGCAACAGGCAGGATACAGGAACCAGTGATTAGTACAGATCTTGTTTTAAAAAGTTTAGAAGATAAGGCTGCAAAACTTAATATTAAAGGAACTATTGCTGAAAAACTTGACCTTAGCTTTCATGGTGAAAAGGTTGAGCTGGGAAAACTGCCGTATATAAAAAGGAACATGCCGGGTTTGACAGGTAATGTAGATGTAGAAGGCAGTTTAACCGGTAGAGTAGAATCATTTAATCTGGAGCTGGAAACAAATATAAGCCAGATGAAGGCCGGGCAGGATCAGATAAAGAAACTTCAGGGTATTGTCAATATACAAAATGCTACTGATTTGCATCTGGAGCAAAAAATGGTATTTGATGAAGATAGAGAATTAACAGTAAATGGCTCGATACCTATTGAGGAGGGATTAAATAATCTTAATCTAGAATTAGTATTAACAAAAACACCAATAGGTATATTTTCAAATTATTATTCCGAAGTATCGGAAGTTGAGGGATTTGCTGATGGAAGATTAATTCTAAAAGGGCCCTTGAAAAAACCGCAGGCAAAGGGCCAGGTATCTCTATCAAAGGGAGAGTTTGGTTTAAATTTCCCGGAAAAATTTACTGATTTAAAGGGAGAACTGATATTTAATAATGACAGGATAGAACTAGAAGAAGCCAGTGGGAAATATGGTGATGGGAATCTTAGTTTAAAGGGAAACATCTTTCCTTATTCACGTGAAAACAACTGGGACTTACAGGCTAATGGTCAGAGCCTACCGTTTAACTATGGTTCTTTTAATGGTAGATTTGACCCGGATTTAAAAGTTTCCGGTACGTTTACTAATCCATTTATTACAGCTGATATTCTAACTCATCATCTGGATGTAGGGATTCCGATAAAGTGGCCTGCTTCTGAAGAATCTCAAGTAAATCACCCTGGATTTGATATAACTTTATATCCAGGTGAAGAAGTTTATTTGACAGATGACAGCAGTAATTACAATATTAAAGTTCCTATTGAAGAGGGAAGTTTAAATATTACAGGTGATAACCAGGGGAATATCCAATTTTCAGGGCTACTGGAAAGCAGCCAGGGTTCATTTGATTATTACAACAATAAATTTATTTTAGAAGAAGGCACAGCGGATTTCAGTAAAAACAGCGACTATATACCGATTATGGATGTACAGGCAGCTACCAGAATAAGAGGGATTCGAATTGAAACAAACCTTACTGGTCCTGCCAATCAAATGCTGACTACATTCCATTCGTCAACTGATATGTCTGATGAAGAAATCTTAAGTTTGTTAACCAGTCGGGGTGGGCTTGGGGCCCTTATAACTGGTGACTGGGAAGATGCACTGGGGAAAGAGTTTTCCCGGCTTTTACTCAGTCAACTGCAGCTTGGTTTTGTAGAAGATATTCAGGAAACTATTAAAGAAATATTTAGTCTTGATAGACTGGAACTGGATACTTATAATCTGGGCTGGAATAGACAAGTCTCAGTCCATATGGGAAAATATCTGAGTGAGGATATTTATCTGGAGTATACAGGACAGATTACTCCTGAAGGAGAGAATGATGACCAGTTAGCGCTAAAATATTATTTTAATGATATATTTCACCTGGAAGGCAGCTGGGCTGGAGTAGATGACCTGTCAATTGGTTTGAAAACTAATTTTGACTTTTAGTTTAGGAAGGAAAAAATATGGAAGAATATCTTAAGCAGATAAAAAAACAGGATTTACTTTCCAGAAAAGAAGAGAAAGAATTATGGCTTCTTTATAAAGAGGAAAGTGATATGAATGCCAGGCAGCACCTTATACAATCATATCAGCCATTAGTTTTTAAAATGGTAAAGCAATTCACCGACAATAGCCAGCTGATGATGGACTTAATTCAGGAAGGAAATCTGGGGTTAATAGATGCTGTAGACTCATTTAAAATTGAGCTGGAAGTTAATTTTAGCACCTTTGCACAATATCATATTAGAGGCCGAATCCTAAATTTTCTAAAAAACGGGATACAGGTAGAGCCTTTGATTAATTATAAACTGGCGGAAGATACTCTGGATGAAAAGGTTGAAAAAAATCATCTAATAGATAAGGTGCAAAATACTATTCTGGATTTACCGGTTAAAGAGCAAAAAGTAATAAATGAGTTATATTTTGCTAATAAGAATGCTAAAACAATTGCTGCAGAAATGAATATCAGCCTTTCGTATTTGTATAGACTGCAGAAGAAGGCAGTCAAGCGCATAAGAGGTAAGCTATCCTGTTTTATTAAGCACTGGAATTCAAATATGTAGTATGCTAAAGAAAAATAGTATAAAATAGCTGTATATGTGTTATAAATACCTATAAAGGGGTTATACTATAATATATACATGATATGACTATGTCAAAAAAGGTTAGAATAAGTTGATATTAATAACAGAAGCTAGAATACCAGGATAATAAAAGCTATTTAAATAAAAAGCAAGAAAAAGTATTTTATAGAGAATTCAAGTAGTTAAAATAAATAGGAAGAAAGCAAGTAAGGTGGTGATCTGTTGATTTGTCTAAAATATTAAAACATATTTCTTTCGCCAGAGACTGGCTTAATCGGGCTGAAGAAAAAATCAAGTTTGGGGAGGTAATAGAAGGAGAGTTTTTGTTATCAATGGCTGAGTCAGAGGTGCGTAAAGCTTGGGAAACCAGTATTTCTATACGGAAAGAGAAGAAAAAGAATAAAAATAGCAAAAGAAAACATTTATATTCTGCTATTGCTATTATTGCTGTAGTTATTTTTGTTGCTTCTGGGATTAATTATTATACTAATAACAATTATTCAGCAAAACCTGAAAAATTTGAGATTAACTTAACAGATGGATATACCAGAACCATTAGTCAAAGTAGTCAAAATAATATACGTTTAATTAATTATAATTTATCAATCAATAATAGTAGGAGGAACTAATATGAGAAGGAAATATATATATACTGTATTATTAATTATCATAACAATTATTTTTGCCGGAATGACAGCCGGTGCTGAAGAATCAGGAGAATCAAGGGTTATTACTGCAATTACTTTAGAAGGAAATGAAATAATAGAGGACAGCAAAATATTACCTTTAGTAAGCATAGAAGTTGGGGAATTTCTTGATGAGGAAAAAATAAGAAAAGACATGAACAAAATTTATGAACTTGGCTATTTTCAGGATGTAAGTGTATCTTTTGAAATATATGAAGGTGGAGTAAAAGCTATTTTCGAACTACAGGAATATCCATTAATAAATAAAATAATGATAAAAGGGAATAAACAAGTTAAGGACAGTGTCTTAATGGAAAAGGTAGAAATACCGACAGGAGAAGTTTTAAATCGTAAACATCTTATTGCCAGTCGAAAATCCATAGAACAATATTATCGTGACAACGATTACTTATTGGCCGGATTAGAGGATATGAATATATCTAATGATGGTGAGCTTACTCTCAAAATAAATGAAGGCTATATCAATGATATTAACATAAAGGGTAATGAAAAAACCAAAGACTTTATAATTGAAAGAGAACTGGGGTTTAGTTCTGGAGAAGTTTTAAATGCTGCAGCGATAAGGGATTCTTTCCAGAAATTAGTCAAATTAAATCTCTTTAAAGAGGTTAACCCTTATTTAGAGCCTGTTTCCGGAGAACCATTTAAAAGAAATATAGTTATAGAAGTAGAGGAAGCTAAAACCGGTAATTTTGGTGCAGGTATAACCTGGAGTACTAAAGATGGATGGTTGGGTTCATTAAATGTGAAGGAAAAAAACCTGATGGGCAATGGACAAACCCTTGGTTTCCAGTGGGAATTTGGAGGAGCTATGAATTATTCTGTTAATTTTCATGAACCATGGTTGTTCGGAACCCCTACATCGTTTAACGCAGGTATTTATGATAGAAGGTCTGAAAGCAGTGATACAGATAAAGGAGACTATGAAAAACATCTCCGCGGGGGTAGTATTTCATTTGGCCGCAGTTTAACTGAAGAATGGGAAGGAAAGGTAAGGTTTAAACATGAAGACTCAACTATTGACTGGGCAGATAAAACCCTTATTGATGATGAGGCCAGTGTGCGCAGTCTTACCCTTGAGGTTGGACGTGACACTACCAATAATACTGTCAATCCCACTGATGGGTCTGTCGATACTTTTTCTGTTGAGTATGCTGGTCAGTTTCTTGGTGGAGACTCCAATTTTAATAAATATAATTTGGATTTGAGAAGATATTATCCAGGATTTAAAGGTGAACAGGCCTGGGCTGTTAGATTAAAAGCAGGTACGAGCACTGGAGATTTACCAGATGTGGAAAATTATCAAGTTGGCGGCGGCCAGACATTAAGAGGATATGAAAATGGAAAATATAGTGGTGAAGATATGCTATTAATGAATTTGGAATACCGTTTCCCTATAACGGACACATTTAGTGGTGTTTTATTTGCCGATAGTGGGCAGGCCTGGAAGGAAGAACAGCAAGTTGACCTAAGTGATCTTAAATACTCTGTTGGTGGAGGTTTGAGGCTTAATACTGCTGTTGGCCAGATAAGATTAGATTATGGGTTTAATGAAGATGGCGGAAGTCAACCCCATTTTAGTATAGGACATGCCTTTTAAACAGGAAGGAGACTTAATATGAAGTTAAAAAAATATTTATTGTTAACAGGAATTTTTGTAGTTATTTGTTTGAGTTTGATTTTACTTTTTCCTGTTGAAGATATTGGTGCACAAAATGAATTAAAAGGGAAAATAGTTTATGTAGATATCTGGAAGGTCTTTAATGTTCATCCTGAGAAAGAAGCTGCAGAAAAAGAGTTAAATCAGCTTGCTCAGTCAATGCAGTCAGAACTGGAAAGTGAAGCACATAATTTACCTGCAGGGCAGCAGCAGGAGATGCTAAAACAGTATCAGACAAAATTAAGTCAACGCGAGCAGGAATTAATTACAGACATTATTAATAACATTAAAGATATTATTATGGATATTGCTGAAGAAAAAGAGGTTAGTCTGGTACTGGATAAGAAAAATATTATTTATGGTGGTTATGATATGACCCAGGATGTTATTGATTTTATTAATGAAAATGAAGATATGTTAATAGACACTGCCAGTCCAGAAAATAACGAAAATGCTCAGGATAATCCAGAAAATATAGAGAACCAGGAAATGAGTGAAGATTCTGGAGAGCTGAATATTACAGAATAAGTTAGTATAGCTAATAAAGAAATTAATTATTAATATATATATATAAGGAGGGGATTGGGATATTTAAATGGCTGATAAGATTTATATTTACTCTGGCTTTTATTATTGCTGCCGCTTTTATAGGATTTGTATATGTTGTTTCCAGTAATACAGATTCTCCTCTCCCTGACCAGATTGAAGTGGTTTCTGTTTTTGATGTCAGAGAAGACCAGGATAAAAAGGCTCAATTAGTTGAAGAAAAAAAAGATGCTGTTATGAAACAATATCAGCGTATTCAGGATCAAAAAGAGGCTCTTCAGGAAAGACAGGCTGAAATAGAATCAGCTGTTGATTTAGAAAAAGAAAAATTAGCAGACAAATATGACAAAAAGATTAAAGAATATAAAAATCAGCTAAAAAATAAGTATAACCAATATGAACAGGAAAAAGCACAGGAATATCAGGAAAAAGTATTAGTCAAGGATGAGCTATTAAAAGATAGATTAGAAGCTTATGAAAAAAATATTAAAGAAAAAAAATTAAATGAACTGAAAAAATTTGAGGAAAATGCAGCCCGGGAGCAGTATCCACAGCAGATTAATTATAATTTAAAATTGCAGGTTCTGGAGCTGACTGAAAAAGAAAAAGAGGAGTATTTAAATAA
Source organism: Halothermotrichaceae bacterium (assembly GCA_048623215.1). Classification (GTDB taxonomy): domain Bacteria; phylum Bacillota; class Halanaerobiia; order Halanaerobiales; family DTU029; genus JBMCBT01. The sequence continues at coordinate 1,821 of JBMCBT010000001.1, read as the reverse complement.
AATAAATGAACTTGAAAATAAGTTACAAAAAACTGTGGTTGATAAACAAGAACAACTGGAAGCGGAAATGAATGTTTTAATAGTTGAAATGAAGGAAGAGCTTAACCAACAATTTCAGGAATATCAAAAAAAATTAAAAGATAATTTAAATCATAAACTGGATGAAAAAAAAGAAGAATATGATAAAAAGTTATTAAAATATGTGAATGAACAGCAGTCATTATTGCAAAAAGATATCAAGAAAAATGAAGGGGAAATAAGTTCTAGAAGCAAGCCGGAACTTGAACTCATCAGAGATATAATCAAAGACCTTCAAGATGAATATAACAATTTAAAGGAAGAGTTGGAGCTGTTGGAAAAGGAAGTGAAATGATATGAAAAAAAATGGATTTTTAATTATTATATTGTTAGTTGTAATTGTTTTAACTGGATGTTCTTCCAGGGACGAAGAGACAGTAGCTGTTCTGGATATGAACAAGGTTCTGGATGAAAGTGAGCATGCCCAGGAATTGTACCAGGAATTAATGGAAATAGGTTCTGACTTAGAAGACGAATATCAGCAAAAAAAAGATGATGAATCACAGTCTGATGATGAAGGGGAATTAAATCAGATTTCTGATAAATATCTTGATAATAAAAGTAGATTAGAGGAAGGGCTTAATCAGGAAATACATGATGTAATCGAAGAAATATCAGAGAAAGAACAAATAGAGATTGTACTTTATAAAGAAAGTTCTTATTATGGAGGTCTGGATATTACAGATAAAGTAATTCAACTGCTGGACAATGATGAGGATGGTGAAGAGGGTGGGCAATAAACAGACAGAATATACAGCATCCAGTATTGCTGATTATGTAGGCGGTACACTTATTGGTGATGCTGATTTAGTAATAAAGGGTGTAGCCGGTGCAGCAGAATGCGGCAGCAGCCAGCTAACATTTGCCGAAAATGAAAGATATATAAAAAAAGCAGAAAAATCAGAAGCTGCAGTTATTCTGGTTCCACCAGATATTAAAGAAAGCAACAAAACTATTATATCTGTTGATAATCCAAGGCTGTCTTATTCTAAAGCAGCTATGCTGTTTACTTCGGATACCTATAATAAAAAAGGCATATCCAGTCAGGCAGTTGTTGCAGAGACTGCTGTTATAGGTGAAGGTTCTTCTATCTATCCCAGGGCAGTTATTGATGAAAATGTTGAGATAGGTAAGGATGTAATAATAGGCCCGGGTGTATATGTAGGAAAGCAAACACAGATTGGGGATAATACACTTATTCATCCCAATACTGTTATAGAAAATGATTCAATAATAGGAAAAAATGTTATTATTAATTCCGGTACAGTTATAGGTTCTGACGGGTATGGATTTGTAACTGATGAAAAAGGACATCACAAAATCCCTCAGCTTGGTAATGTTATTATAGAGGATAATGTAGAGATAGGTGCCAATGTAACTGTGGATAGAGGTGCAAGTGGGCCTACGATTATCGGTGAAGGTACCAAGATAGATAACCTGGTACAAATAGCGCATAATGTCAGGATAGGTAGTAAATGTTTAATAGTAGCTCAGGTTGGTATAGCTGGCAGCTCTCAATTGGGCAGCTGGGTTACACTTGCTGGAAAAACAGGTGTAGCCGGTCATATAAAAATAGAAGATAATGCAACAATAGCAGCTGGAAGTGTAGTTACAAAAGATACTCCCGGAGGTGTTTTTTACTCTGGAAATCCTGCACATGAACACCGTGATGAATTAAAAGAACAGGCTGCAAGGAGGAAATTGCCTGAACTGGTAAAGAAAATAAAGCAACTGGAAAAGAAA